>CATMQD010000027.1 GCA_950073045.1 uncultured Flavobacteriales bacterium
CACAGTTAGCAGCATTATTTCTCACCGAGAAAATTTGCTTTCTTATCCAGAGAACCGCAATACAGACGATACTTTCGAACCCGACGTTAACGACTAATAGCCCCTGAAATGAAAAGAATATTTCGCTTTCTATTTTTCTTAGTAATCCTTCTTTTAGCCAGTGCATTCATCCTGCCTATTGTATTTAAAGGATCCATTGTGGATCGCATTAAGCAAGAGGCTAATGCCAACTTAAATGCAAAACTGGATTTTAAAGATGTAGATGTATCCTTAATTTCCACCTTCCCCTATTTCGGCTTTAGCATGGAAGGCCTTGAGATTACAGGGGTAGATAAGTTCGAGGGTCAGAAACTGGTTTCGGTACAAGACTTTGGTTTGTACATCGACCTTATGTCGGTAATAAGTGGTGATAAATACAGTATCGAAAAAATTGCCGTAGAAGGTGTTGATTTACACATCTTGGTTTTAGAAGACGGTTCGGCAAATTATGATATCGCTAAAATCGACAGTACCGCCACCACTGTTGAAACCGAGTCCGCAGGAACTTCGGCATTTAGTATTGCCCTTCAGAGCTATAGTTTTAACTCTGCTAACATTAGATATGAAGATCGCCAAGGTGATATGGACTTCATTGTGAAAGGATTAAATCACCAAGGAAGTGGCGATTTCACTGAAAATATTGTCGACCTGAGAACCGTAACCGAGGCAGAATCTATGTCCTTTATTATGGAAGGCATGGCCTATCTAAATCGAGTGCACCTAGCTTCAGATTTTGATCTGAAAATGGATCAAGAGAAATTTAAATTCACCTTTGGGAAAAATACGGTAGCTCTTAATGGTTTGCAGCTAGACTTCGAAGGAATGCTAGCCATGCCAGATGATGCGATTAGCATGGACCTGAAATTTGGTAGTCCAAGCAATAGCTTTAAAAGTTTAATTTCACTAATCCCAGCACTTTATTACCAAGACTTTGACGAGCTTAAAACGAAAGGTGAATTCCAATTAGAAGGAGAAGTAAAAGGAAATTATCAAGGCGATATTTACCCCAGCTTCGATATTAAGCTTTTAGTGCGTGAGGGCTTTTTCCAATATCCAGATTTACCTTCTTCGGTAGATAATGTGAATATCGATCTTCAGATTAAGAATAATAGTCGCAACCTTAGTAATATGCTGGTAAATCTTAGCCGCATGGATGCCGATGTTGCCGGAAGTAGAATTCGTTCCAGTCTTCGTTTAGTGGACCCAATGGATGATGTGAAGTTTGATTTTATCGCTCAGGCGAATGCCGACTTAAGCGATTTAAGTAAGGCCATGCCTATGGAAGGCTACGATATGGCTGGTAAACTGGATATGGATATGAATGCCTCAGGCAGAATGTCGATGATTGATAATGAGCAATATGAAGACATTAAAGCAGGCGGGTATTTAGTAGCCAAAGAAATGAGTTTTGGAGGTGATAGCCTCGGCCTAGAAATAGCAATCCCCCAAGCAAGCTTAAAGCTGAATCCACGTGAGGCAATTCTTGGTCCCACCCAAATAGTATATCAAGACCAAAGCATGGAGCTGGAAGGAAGCTTGGAAAATTTACTGCCTTTTGCCTTACGCGATGACCTCCTAAAAGGTGAACTTGATTTTTACAGTCCACATTTAGATTTAATGGCCCTAGCTGGAGAGGAAGTTGAGGGTGAAGAAGCCAGCACAACAGCAGAAGGCGACACTGCTGCGATGACGGTAATTCGATTACCACAGAACATCAACTTTAATTTAAGCGCTAAGGTGGACACCCTGCTTTATGATGAGATTAAGATAGAAAGTGCAATTGGCGACCTTAATTTAAATGAGGGTATTGCCAATTTGGATTTGGGCATGAAGCTCCTTGAAGGAGACATGACCATGAAAGGAGCCTATAACTCTGTTCCTGCGCAGCCCCTAGCCGATTTCCGTTTTGAGATTCGTAAGTTTTCATTTAAAGAGAGCTACAATCAATTAGACATGGTGCAGCAAATCGCACCGCTAATGCAGAATGTGCAAGGGAATTACGACCTAGGCATGGACCTTAATACCCTTATTGGAGATGATATGAGTCCGATTATGAATAGCGTAAATGCAACCGGATTCCTAAAAACACGCAGCGTTCAAATGGGGGGTAAGGTGCTTAATCAGTTAGCAACCTTCCTGCAAAATCCAGATTATCAAGAACTAGGCGTTTCTGATGTGGATTTAGAGTTTAGTATAGAAGATGGTAAAATTGAAGTGGAGCCTTTCGACTTTAAACTGGCCGGTCAAAAAGCCGAATTGGGAGGAAGCATGACTCTAGAGCAAGAACTGGACTTCGATTTAAATAGCTCGATTTTCATTAAAAATGTGAAGGCTCAGCAATATATGAGTCAGTTCCAAAGCCTAAGTAGCGGTACCCTTCCACTAATGGTGAAGATTGGAGGTACAGCAACTGACCCAGAAGTACGTCCAAGTTTTGGAGACCTAGGAAAGCAAATTGGTGATGAGATAAAGCAGAAAATCACCGATGCGGTAGATAGCGCAAAAACTAAGGTTAAGGAAGAGGTAAACAATAAGTTAGAAGAGCTGGTAAGTGCCGCAGAGGCTCAAGGTGATAAGCTTATTGCAGAAGCTCGAAGTCGCGGCGATCAGCTTAAAGCGGAAGCCAAAAAGCAAGCCGATAAACTACGTTCGGAAGGAGAGAAGGCCGCTCAGAAAATTTTAGATGAAGCGGGTTCTAACCCACTCAAACAGGCTGCAGCTAAATCATTAGCGGAGAAAACCCGAAAAGAAGCGAATGCTAAGGCTCAGCAATTAGAAGATGAAGCGGCAAAAAAGGCCGATGATTTAGTGAAGGCAGCCGAACAACAAAAACAAAAATTAATAGAAGATGCTCGTGCTAAAGCGCAGATTTAGTTTCTCTCTCATCTTATTTTTATTTAGTAGTTCATTGATAATGGCTCAGGCCCCGGAATTGGGACTGTGCGAGCAAAAAATTGATGAACTTGCGACCACCCAGTTGCCTAAGGCTCAAAGAGCTTGGAACCAAAAGAACTATCGTGAGGTAGAGCGCTATTTAGAAAAAGCACTGCGCTTTGATCCCGAGTATGCCGATGCCCTATATCTGCTTGGAGAGCTTAAATTACGTCAGCGACAGCTCGCCAAAGCACAATTTCTTTGGGCTAAATTGATTGAAGTTTGTCCAAATTATAAGCCCGAAGTAGCTTATTTCCTTGGAGTGATGTACCTGGAAGAAAATAAACTCGACAAGGCCATTCCGCTTATTGAGCAATTTCTTGCAAATGACGAGCGAGATTTTGGATACGACAAGGAGGCTAAAGCAGCCTTAGCTGAAGCGCGTAAAAAGCAAGCGCTATTTAGTAATGAGGTGGCATTTGATCCAAAGCCAGTGCAGCGATTGAGTACGGAGGCGGATGAATATTTGGCGACGATCTCACCCGATCAGCAAACTTTGTATTTTACCCGTAGAGCGCGTAAGCGCGATTTAAAATCCGGTCCAGCCGCAGTTTCTCGCTTGGTGGAGGAATTTTGCATTTCTAGGCGTACTAAGGATGATGAATTTGAGCAAGGAGCACCATTACCAAGTCCCTTTAATAGCAGCTATAATGAAGGAGGGCCTAGCATAACTGCCGATAATACTGAGCTGTATTTCACAGTATGTGAAGATTTAGATGGTTATAAAAACTGTGATATCTATTATTCGGAGCGCGATGAATTTGGCTATTGGACCACTCCACAATCGGTCGGCGATCATATCAATCGTATCGATAGCTGGGAATCACAGGTATCGGTTACCGCCAATGGCGACTGGCTTTATTTTACTTCCGACCGTAAAGGCGGTATTGGCGGATTGGATTTATACCGTTGTAAGCGGGATGAGGAGGGGAAATGGACCGAGCCCGAAATTTTAGATGGTCGTGTAAACACGCGCTATGATGAGAAGTCACCTTTTATCCATAGTGATTCTCAAACCTTATACTTCACCAGTAATGGTCACCCTGGCTTGGGTGGCTTTGATATTTTTTATGCCCGCTTGCAAGATACTTCTTGGCAAGCGCCAAGTAATATCGGCTATCCCATAAATAGTGAGGAAGATGATTTAGGCCTATTCGTGAGTTTAGATGGTAAAACAGGTTATTTCAGTAGTAATACCCTTCGAGCAAATACCGGTTGGGATTTATACCAATTTGAAATGCCAGCTGAAGCTCGTCCAGAAGAAGTGTTTTTACTTCAAGGTACTTTAGATGTGAAGGAGGGAGAAGACTTAAGTGATGCTTCTGTAAAGATTAAAAACCTTCGCACCAAAGAGTTAACCGAGGTAAAGGTTGATCAACAAACCGGAAGCTATGCGCGCGTTATTGAGAAGAAGGAAGCCAGTGACTATATCGTTAAAGTAGAGAAGAAGGGGGCGGCTTTTAGTTCGAGTTATATCTCGGCAGAAAAGATTAAGCTTAACCCAACTGTAAAATCTGACTTACAATTAGCTTCAATGGAGGTGGGGAAGGAGTACACCTTAAACGATATTCAGTTCAGTACCAACTCCGCCGAACTTAATCGAGCGGCTCAAAGTATTATTGAAGAGTTTGTGCTTTTTATGCAAGAAAATGGGAACCTCCAAGCTGATATCCAGGGCCATACCGATGATGTTGGGGATGATCAGAGTAATTTAAATCTCTCTAAAAGTCGAGCCAAGGCGGTTTACGATTACGCCTTAAGTTTAGGAATTCCAAAGTCGAGATTAAGTTGGCATGGCTATGGTGAAAGTAGACCGATAGCTGGAAATGATTCAGAAGAAGGTAGAGCTAAAAACCGACGGACTGTTTTCGTAATAACGGCACGCTAATTTTTTCAGGGCTTTTTTCGCTTAAAAGTCGACGGTAAATAGTATTCGCTTGTTCCAGCTTATTGAATTCGTATAGCTTACTACGCATACAAATCCCAAGGAAATAGTAATTGATAAGAATCACGTATCGGTCGCCATTGCGAACAAAGAGACAAATACTCTTTTTGGGTTTGCGGTGGCGATCGATTATTTTGAACCCTCTGGGGTGACGTTCTTTCAGCATAGTTCTGGACATAAAAAAAGCCGCTACAAAGTAGCGGCTTAGATATTATCCAGAAGTAAAGACTACATTCTTCTTTCTTTAATTCGTGCAGCTTTACCGGTAAGTTCACGTTGATAGAAGATACGTGCGCGACGTACTTTACCACGCTTATTAATTTCGATTTTATCCAAAGCAGGCATGTTTACTGGGAAGATACGCTCTACACCAATACTACCGCTCATTTTGCGAATAGTAAAGGTTTCGGTGCTACCGCTACCACGACGTTGTAATACAACACCACGGAAGAACTGAATACGCTCTTTGTTACCCTCGGTAATTTTATAATACACGGTAATCGTGTCACCTGCCGCAAATTCAGGAAAATCTTTTCTTTCAGTGTACTCTTCCTGAACGTACTTGATTAATGAATCCATTTCAAAAAAAATCATTTGTGTTAAGGATAGCCAACATTCACAACCCTTGCCAGAGGTTAACTACCACCGTCCCATTTGGGGCTGCAATATTACAACAATTCAATTTTACTACAAAGAATCATCATCTAAAAGGTCTGGCCTTTTTCGTTTGGTGATTTCCAGAGCTTTAGCCTCCCGCCATTCTTCAATTTTAGGGAAGTTCCCACCTAATAATATTTCCGGTACTTCCCAGCCATTTATCTCTGCCGGACGAGTGTAAACTGGCGGTGCTAGTAAATCGTCTTGAAAAGAATCAGACAAAGCTGAAGACTCATCGTTTAATACCCCTGGTAGCAAGCGGATAATGGCGTCGCTAACTACAGCAGCGGCAAGTTCGCCACCGCTAAGCACATAACTGCCAATGGAAATTTCCTTAGTGATAATATGGTCTCTAATCCTTTGATCTACGCCTTTGTAATGGCCACAAAGAATAATGATATTCTCTTTTAAACTCAGTTGATTCGCCGTGCGCTGATCGAACAGATCTCCATCGGGAGTCATATAAATCAATTCATCATAAGTTCGCTCGGCTTGTAAATCGGTAATCATATTAAGAATGGGTTCCACCATCATTACCATGCCAGCCCCGCCACCAAATTGGTAGTCATCAATTTGGTTGTGTTTACCTAAACCATAATCTTTTAAATTATGCAGGTGTACTTCTACTAAATTTTTGTCTTGAGCCCGCTTTAAAATCGAGTGTGCAAAGGCACTTTCCATCAGCCAAGGCTGGGCACTAATAATATCGATTCGCATCGCGCAAAGATAAAGCTAGTTTGAAGCTTCTGATTCGTCTTTATCTACTTCTTCACTTTTCTCCTCGCCCTCTTTCTTGGCTTCAAAATCGAGTGCCACGGAGTTAATGCAATAACGCATGCCGCTTTCGGTAGGACCATCATCGAATAAATGCCCGAGGTGTCCACCGCAATTGGCACAAATTACCTCGGTACGTACCATGCCGAAACTGCGATCTTCGCGTTCAATGATCGCATCATTATCGGCAACATTATCAAAACTTGGCCAGCCACAATGCGATTCAAACTTGCTATCGCTATCAAATAGCACCGCATCACAGGCTGCACAACGGTAATTGCCTTCTTCAAAATGTAGATTATACTTGCCGGTAAAGGGTCTTTCGGTTCCTGCTTCCCGCAGGATATAGTATTCGTCAGGGCTTAATTTTTCTTTCCACTCCTGGTCGCTCTTCTCCATTTTGGGCTTCATTTCTTCCGATTCTTTAGGGTTATTTTCTTGTCCGGCGCAGGCTACCGACATCATAACTAAACTCAAGGATGCAATAAGGGTTCTCATAATTCTTTTCTTTATATACGAGAGACCCTAGGCATTAGTTCTTAAAGAAATCATAAATAGCCTTCATAACCGTGGGGTCTCTTAAAACCCGTCGGTGACCTAAGCCTTCAGTCTCCATGTATTTCGATCCTCGCCATTTGCTGTGCATAATGCGAGCATTCTCTACGGGCACATCCTGATCGTATAAATCATGAATAATTAAACCTTCGGGTCGGTAAAGTTGACAGAGATAGTCCGAAGAGGCTTCTTGTTCGCTGAGATTATACCTCTTTTCGATATAAGCAATAATGCCATCAGCCACCCGTTCATCAAGGTTTACCTTTTCACAGAAATCATGAATGACATTGGAAATATTTGCAGGAGAACCAATGATTACCATTTTATCAAACCATTGGTTCCTAGATAGCACATTAAATAAAGCCATACCTCCAAGACTGTGGCCAATAGCATAATCGAATTCCCCAAATCGCTTGCAGCTTTCTTCAAGTGCATCTACGAAGCTAAGCATATGGGTACGATTGCCCTGCAATTCGCCATGTTCTGGAGCTTCAACCGCGATGATGTGAAAACCTTGGCTATGCAGATGCTCGGCAATTTCGTGAAACTGGCTAGCTCTACCGCTCCAACCGTGAATCATAAGAACCTTAGGCCCTTCGGCTTTAAGCTCAAATACCAGAAATTCCTTGGCGTTTTTGGTAAGTAATTCATGCTTTACCGCCTTGCTTCGCATTTCTTTTTCTCGTTCTGGAATTGGAAAAGGCAAGGGTTTGAAAAACAAACTCAAAGCAAACTTAGTGGCCCAATTAACACTTACAGCGTTTAAAAATTGAGCGGTTTGCCGGATATACTTTGGTATTTTAAAACTGGGAATCGACTCGGGGTTCAAGCGATGTTTATTTGGGATTTTTTAAGTGGCGCAAAAATAGAGCTCATTCGTGAAATTCCAGCATTTATGCGCCTTAGATTAAAGAAGCTGCTATTTTTTTTCTAATTTAGAACAACCTCCAAGCTTCAATATATGATTTTCCAGGACAATCCTTCTATACTCAAACTTAACCAGCAATTTAGCGAGTCGAAGGATATCCATAAAAAGGTATTAAAGCTCCATTCATTCTTTTTAGAGATTTGCCCCAACCTTAAAACAGCCATGATTGGAGCTAGAGGGAAGATTAGCTTTGTTGGTGGTTGGTCCAAATCGGAAGAACAAAGCTTATATGATTACGCCCTTCATTTACACCTAGAAAAATCACAGGAAGGAGGAAAACCTTTGGACTTTACCGAAAGTCAATACCTGTATTTGGTTGAGAATAATGCACAGATTCAGGCGATTGAGAGTTTAATTTTTGTTTTCCCCAAGGACTTTGAAGTTGGCAGTAGTCTAGATTTCTTACAATCACTTCGATGGGCTTCGTATACCTTATTTCAATCTTCTCTTAATAAACATAAAGGTGGCCGTCTTTCGCAAAATGCCCTCAATAAAATTTTAAATAATGGTAATTCTATAGTTGCCATAATTGATGAGGATTGGGTTTATCGCTATTTGAGTCCTAACGTTTCCGACCTTTTAGGCTTTTCTGCAGAGGAATTAGTAGAACAACATGTTGCGACTGGAATACACCCTAATGACTATAAAATAATTAAGCATGCAATTCGAAACATGCCTGAAGGTAGCTTAGGCTATCAGCTTCCAATTTATCGTTTTCGGAAAAATCCAAATGGTAGCTGGCATTATTTAATGTCGCAAATAGCCGACTATCGTAAGGATTCACTTATTAAAGGCTATGTAAGTACCAGCCAAGATGTTACCGAAGCCTACCAACGTAGATTACAAATAGAGGAGGACCGCGAGCTTTTTCAGGTGGTGAGTTCCAGCTCGGGAGATATGTTTTATCGTTGGAATCTCATCACCGAGCAATGGTATTATCAAGGTACTCCAATGGAGGATATTTGTGGCTTCTCAGATTTGGATGTTAAGGAACAGATGAGTGTGTGGTGGCATGGTAGAATTCACCCTTCTGATCGAGAACAGGCTATAGAAAAGCAATATGAGGCTTTAGCGGATGAAAATCTGCAACAGGTAAATATCTTATACCGTTTTTTAAACGCTGATAATGAATATGTATGGCTAAGGGAAACTGCTCAAATTGAACGTAGCGATGAAGGAGTGCCACTAAGGCAAACCGGATTAATAAGGGATGTTACTAGCGAAAGAAATCAAGAATTAGGTGATTGGATCTTACTAAATCTGGCCGCGAAAACGCGTTATGAAGGACAGTTAAAGGAGGAGTTGAGCAATTTTTGTGACTATGTAACGCGAATATGCAAAGTACATTCTGCAGAATTTTGGGTTCGCAGTCAACAAAATGAATCTTTAAGTTTAATAGCCTACTCGGGTGAAGCAGAGGTGATTGGAGCTTTAAATAAAAATGAAAATCGCTTTATTCAATTTGCCAAAGGGGAAGGTTTGCCTGGAGTAGCTTGGGAGCAGGAGAAAATTCTATTGTGGTCGGATTTAAAGAATAACCAGGCTTTTGTTCGTAGGGATTCGGTGCAAAAGGTAGAGATTCAAACTGGGATGGCCATCCCATTTGCCCAAGGCCGGCAGTTTTTGGGCGTGCTGGTTCTTTTCTCAAAGTTCGGAGAAAGTGAAATGGCCTGTTTCCGACAGATGTTTAAAGATATTCGCTTTCGATTTTCCCGAATTTTAAAGGACCGTCTTTTAGAAGATGAAGTGCAACAGTTTTTTAGCGCTTCTCCTGACATTTTAGCAATTTCCGATTTTCAGGGTCGGATTGTAAGGGTGAACAAGGCAGTGACCAAAATCGCGGGCTATGATCCAGAAGACCTTGTAGGGAAATCTTTCTACACCTTAATCGACGAAAGAGATTTGGGAACCATGCGGAATCGTATGCTCGACCTCTTAAACGGTGAAGATGAGGAAAGTTTAAAAATTAGATTTCTCGATAAACAAGGTAATTCGCGCTGGATATTGTGGTCTTCGCGGGTAAGAATGGAAGATCAGTTGATCTTCTCGGTGGGTAAAGATATCGACTCACAAACGAAAGCGGAATCGCAAAATGAACTTTTATTAAAACGCTTGAAGCGCTCCTTAAAAATTGCCGATTTAGGATATTGGCAGTTTTTTCCTGAAACAGGATCAATGTATTGGTCACCAGAGCTTTATAAGTTGTACAAGCGCGACCCTGAGCTCCCACAACCTCAATTGTCCGATTTATCAACGCAATGGCCACCGCAGCTAATTACTCTTTTAGAAAGCCTAAAGGCAGATTTTCCAAGCTATAAATTCGATGAAAATGAATCATTCGAAATATTAGATCGCTATGCTGATGAAGCCGAAACATATTGGTACAGCCATAATCTTATTCTAAAGCCCATATTTGATTCTAGTGGTAAAATATATTTTGAAGGTATTTGCCAAAATAAGACCAAAATGGAACAGCAAATGCTGGCTCTAGCAGAAAGTGAGAAGCGATTCCAATACGCTATTAGGGCTAGTCATGAAATGATTTGGGATTGGGATCTAAGAAAAGTTACTGTAAGCCGCGGGCATTATTTACAGGATATTTTAGATTATCAGGCACAAGACGAAGGGGGGTACAATAATGAATGGTACAAGATTATCCATTCTGAAGATCGCCAGAGAGTTATTGATACTTTGCAAGAGAAATTAGCTGATGGATCAAAGGATTGGTATCAGGAGTACCGAGTTCAAAGGAAGGATGGAGCCTGGGCTTATGTAGCAGATCGTTGTTTTATTCTTCGCGACAATAAAGGGAAGGTTATTCGCTGTATTGGTTCTACCTTAGATGTTACTGAAAGTAGAAATCGCTTAGCTGAAATTGAGGATAAGAATAAGCGATTAAAAGAAATTGCCTTCATGCAATCGCATTTGTTTAGAGCCCCCTTGGCTCGCGTTAAGGGCTTGGCGGATTTATATGATTACTCTAAAACTCAGGCGGAGAAAGATGAAGTGATGGATTATATTAAAGTGAGTATTGAGGAGATGGACGAGGTGATTCGTGAAATAGTGAGAAATACTTCTGATTGAGCTTTATGAGAAGTTCAGAACACTAACTCAAGATTCTTTGTGCTAAATATCTGGATGGCAGTTTAAAAAAATGGATTGATACGATATGATCGCCTCTGTTAGGATGTTTTAACAAGTGCCAAACAAGGTGATTAAAACCCAATTAATTGACCAATTAGTGATTTTCCCTTTAACCGTGCGCAGCCACTTGGAGAATATTTACCGAAAACTTGAGGTGCATAATAAGGCCAATGCTATTAATTTGGCCTTAAAATATCGTCGGTTTTAGTTTATCAACATCGGTATTTCTAAAAAGCTCCAATTGAATGTTTTATCCTCTAAGTATTAGCTGTATTATTGAAGATTAAAATCAGGATAGATTTGACCCCTTCTGCCCCAAGATTTAAACTCCTCTTAGTATGGACGGTTTTGTTCCTGTGGTCTATGCCTGCTCTAAAGGCACAAGACCATGAGAATGAATACACCGATTCCCTAAAAACAATTTTAGGAAATCTCCTAGAAGCTGGCGAAACAGATAGTGCATTGGCTATAAATAGCAAGCTCATGCGCTATTACTATAATGTTGGCGACGATTACGAGTACGTCAGACAGCACGTAAATAGGGCCGAGGTTTTGCGCATGA
Organism: uncultured Flavobacteriales bacterium; assembly: GCA_950073045.1. Classification (GTDB taxonomy): domain Bacteria; phylum Bacteroidota; class Bacteroidia; order Flavobacteriales; family Schleiferiaceae; genus Croceimicrobium. The sequence continues at coordinate 11,539 of CATMQD010000027.1, forward strand.
TTGGCGGTCAGGAGGAGGGCTTGGAAACCTTATTATCGGTAGAAGATCTAGCGAATACTTTACCCTTATCTACCGTTCGTTCCACATTTTACAATCGCAAGGCCGCCATTCTCTTTGAACTTAAAAGAACTAATGAATCCTTAGAAGCAGTGCATGAGTCGCAAAGAATTGATTCCCTTAAAGGCTTTAAATGGCGTTTGTTTTCCAATTTAAATTTAGAGGGTGCTATTTACCGTGATTTAAAGCAATATGATAAAGCACAAAAGGTTCTGGAGGAAGCTTATATACTTGCTGCCGAAGTAAATGATAGTGCCGAATGGGCTTCAGCTGCTTATAATTTAACCCACCTAAATTGGCGCTACAAGAATTATTCAGCAGCCGTAAATTATGGCCGTAAGTTTTCGGATGTGCATCCCAAAGTAGAAAACAATGTGAGCTATGGCGACATCCTTCACATCATTGGACATGCTTACGCTAAGTTAGGTCAATACGATTCTGCTTATTATTGGAATGATTCTGCTTTTGGTGTGCGGATGGTGCACATGCGCAATATCATTGACGATAATGTTAATAAATACGAGATTGTTAATGAGTTGGAAAAGGAGCGCTTACAGAATAATGTATTAAAAGCCCAGAAGGAGCGGAGTAACTTACAACTATTAATTCTAGCCTTGGCGGTATTGGTGGCCGTATTGCTAATTTTCTTTGCTAATAAACAACGCTTACAATACAAGAAAAGCTCGCAGCAAGAGAAGAAATACAATCAGGAGTTGGAGCAAAGTTTAGCATTTAAAAATAAGCTGATAAGCATAGTAGCACATGATATCCGTAACCCAATGGCCTCCTTAAAGGGTTTAATTCATGTGTACAATGAAGGCCTTGTGGATGAAAAGGATTTAAAAACCATGATGAGCGGTTTGGAAGCATCGGTTTCTAATGTTGACCTTTTGCTCGAGAACCTCCTAAACTGGGTAAGAACCCAAAGCGATAATCTAAACCCCTTCCTAGAACTGGTGGAGGTTAATCAATTGGTGAACAACGCCATTGCCGAAGCCGGACCACAGTTAAAAGCAAAGTCCATCCAAATTAACACCAGTAAACTATCGGGGCAGGATAAAATAATGGTAGACCCCAATTTCATGTCCTTTATCCTCCGCAATGTTTTAAGCAATGCTATAAAATACTCCTCAGATGGTGGTGAGATAATGATTAGCTGTGCCCACAAGAATGATATGGACTGCATCATTATTAAGGACTTTGGCAAAGGCATGAACCCCGATACTTTAGAAAGGCTTAATTCCAGTAAATCCATTAATAGTACACTCGGTACTGGAAAGGAAAAAGGTACAGGCTTAGGAATCGCTTTAAGTCGCGAGTTTCTTAACAAGCTAAAAGGTTATATGGAAGTAGAAAGTGCATTAGGCGAGGGCACTACCGTGAAAATATATTTGCCTTTGGCGCCGAATTCTTAAATCTCTAATAGTTCGGATCGCTTTACAGGCAACGCTTTATATATTCACTCGTCATCTTATAAATCTGCAAAAATGATGAGGAAAATTATTAGCATGACCCTGTTGGCTCTTTTGGTCCCAACCGCTCTATCTTCCCAAGTATCTTATCAACATCCAAGCAAGCGAAGCTTTTTACAATATGAGGTAGATAGCAACGGACATGTGGCATTTCAGTTAAATTACTTTGTAAATAGTGCCAGCGACGATTACTTTTTCGCATTCCCGGGTCAAACGGTAGACCTCCAAGGGCCCCTTAATATTCCATTAGCTTATACTCCTAGCCTCAATGAGGTGTTCTATCCCGATTCCTGTCGAGAGTATATCATTAAAATGGTTTTTAGAAGTAGCTTTCAAGATTTAAGCACCTTTTTAAATGGCCCAAATTATTTAGAGTTTAACTTTAATGCTCAAAGCTTACAGAAATCCAGTCCAGATAATCTGCAAAGCAATCAGGTCCCCATGGCTAGTCGTCTGCGTTTATATCCATATCAAGATACTAGTAGTTTAAGTTGGAAGATTCGAAGCTGCGGTACACTCAGCACCGAGCACTATCCATTAGTAAATTTCCCTCGGGCGGGAGTTCCGCAAAGTTTGGCCTTAGGGGCACAGCAATTAGGTGCCAATGTAGATTCCCTTGAGGTGATTAGTATTCCAATTATTTCAGGGCCCAGCTATATTTCGGGTTACAATCAAAGCACTCCCTTTCCTGATATTACTGAAAGTAGCGCAAATGGTCCCAATTCCTTTAGCTCCAAACATCAGTATTGGCGTTTCGAAGTCAATGATACGAATGGTATGAACTTACCTTTCGTAAGTATTTATGGTTTACGTTATTCCTATTTTAGTGAGGGAAATCTGTACGCAACGGTCGATCATCATGGCTGGACGAGCATAGAAGCTCCAGCTTCGGGAACTGCGGCCTTGGTTTCGATTGGCCAAAATGGAAACTTCCAAGCGGTGAGCTCAGCTTTCCATAAGGATACGATGCTTGTTTTTATAAACGATACCTTCCAGTTAGACCTTAATGCCATCAGCGGAAGCGATACTAGTGAATGGGAAATTATACAAAACCCAATTTCGCCTGGAATGAAGGGTAGCGCTGGTTCCCAATGGCAAGGCGCCACTTTAACAAGCCTTAATGGGAATGGTAGTTTTCGAAATAGCGGGCTCAATCAAGTTCGCTTTGAATGGATTCCAAGCCTAACAAACTTTACAAATGGTCCACGTAATATTAAAGTATTAATTCGCAATGTTAGTGGTACCTGCCCAAACGTAAAAGAACGATATGTAGAGCTTTTGCTGCGCTTGCGATTGGCTCCACAAATCTTAGGGCCTGGTGGTATATCGAGCCCCCCAGATACGGTTACACTTTGTGGTACAGACCTAGTATCATCTCTTTATTACCCTCGCTTTAACACCGATACATCATCTTATTATTGGTCACCTGGAAATTGGTTCTCTGGCACAGATAGCTTGTTACAGTTTGTAAGTACTATATCCCCCTCACAATCTGGCTACCTTTATTTACACGAATGGTATAGTGCCGAAAAAATTGATTCTGTATACATCAACTATATTCCACAGCGAAATTCGTATTTGAGCTATCAGAGGTTTCCAGACTACTTACGCTTAAATGACAGCCTTAGCCAAGCATACAGAATGGCATTGGTTAATAATTACTTATTTTATGGAGGGCAACAGGATAGCTTCCCAATTATTGGGGCTGGACTTTATTCTTTAATTAGTTTGCCCGGGGGTTCCTGTTATTGGGTAACTGATACGATAAGAGTCGATAATGAACTCTACGGTAGTAGTTTGCCCATTGATACGCTTTACTTTCCCAGTCGTTGGAATTATTTAGGTACCGATTCTTATCGCTTATCCTTCCGTGATGTGAATAATCGAGGTTATTTAAAAGAGTTGAATTTGGTGGATGCTTTAAACTCCAAAGCACAGTATCTACATTATTCTGTTTATGAGGACAACATAGAGGTTCTGAAGGACTCTGTGTTTCTAGACACTTCGAGCTTCACACAGCGAATTAGGCTTCCTATCGGTATAAACCTCGATCCAGTGGCAGTCTATCAATTAGAATTAAGTTCAGAATATTCGCTACGCTTGAATTTTGCGAAAAATATTAATTACCCTCTAAATACCGGGCAGTACAAGCCATTACAAATGCTTGATTTCGAAAAGAGCAGCAATAATGCTACTTGGTATAGGCATACCGAAGTGCCTTATATCGGCTTTGTATTCGGTGTTCCTCCCGTAGGCTTAGAGGAGGAGAATTCGAAATTTTGGACTTTTTATCCCAATCCTGCAAAGGATAAACTCTATATACAAGGAACTAAAGTAGAAGGGGAACTCCAATTGAGGGACCTTCAAGGCAGGTTATTATTGAGTACTTATTTAAGTTCGGAAACGGAATGGCTTTCGCTAGATGACTTTAAAGCCGGGACTTACATCTTAAGCTATCAAGGTAGGAGTCGGAAACTGATTATATTAGACTAACGATTTTTAATAAGGGAACTGCAGGCTTACAGTGGTTCCCTTATTTATTTCAGAGTTAAATTTCATTTGACCCTGATGTTCTTCAACGATTCGTTTAGTGATGCTTAAGCCGAGCCCAGTACCTACACCAGGGGCCTTAGTGGTAAAGAAGGGCTCTTGAATTTTCTTGAGATTTTCGGGGCTAATCCCGCATCCATTGTCGCTAATCTCGATCTGGCACTTCTGATCTACAGAATTTACTTCAATAGATAATTCTCCTTCTCCCTCTATAGCCTGAGCAGCATTGGTTAAGAGGTTTGTAAATACCTGATGCAGTTTGCCCACATTACCCTCGATTTTAATGGGCTGATAGTTTCGTTTTACCTCTAAGCGTCCTTTAATCAGGTGATTGATGATTTCTAAACAGCTATCAATGATTTCTGGGATATCACATTCTTCATCATATCGATCTTGGTCGCGACTAAACTGATTAAGACCTTTAATGATACTATTCATGCGCTCAGTTCCGGTATTGATGAAGTCTAAAAGCTGTTTACTTTCTTCATCTAAATTTTGATCCTCTTCTAATTTCGCTTTCAGTAGAGTTTTGGAGCTGCTAATATAATTGAGCGGAGTTTTAAGCTCGTGAGCAATGCCAGCGGTAAGCATCCCTAAGGAAGCCATCTTTTCTTTTTCCAGCAACTGATTTTGCGCTTTCCTCAGTTCTTTTAAGCGTTTAAGAAGCTCATCATTAGATTGCGATAATTGCTGATTAAGGCGGTATAAATTCTCCGTTTTCTCCTCTACCTTCTCTTTAAGAGAATCGCGATGTTCGGCAATTTTTTGGTGAGAACGCTCCAGGTTTTTACTATAAACATTTACGATATCTAAAATGGCCATTCCCACAAAACCCAGAATTAAGAGGTTTAAAATCCAGGATAAAGGACTAGCCATGTAAAGATTAGCGTCGATTCCACTTATTAAGCTACCGGAATAATACAGGTAGCCAAAACCAGCATAAATTAATAAGCAAAAAGCTAAAGCAAAGATGGCTTTTCGGTAGGTGCTGGTGAGAAAGGTAAATACTGGAACTAAGGAAATATAATAAGTGGCAGCCGCTAAAATCCCAAGTTTAAAAAGTCCTGTTCCCAACACTGCAAAAATCAGGGCAACAAAAATCCCAGAGATTACACTGTTTTTAATGCGATTGCGAAATACATATAAAATGAGCAGTCCGATTGTCGCCGCAGAAGTCACCGAAAGGGTGATCCATTCGGCAAACATGTAGCTCCGATAGGATAAGACCAAAGTCGCTGCCAGCGCCAAAGAGAAGAACAAAACTATCGCTCGATGAAGAATTATCGATTGCAGTTTTTCCAATTGCTTTGGAGTTTTTCTCGGCATCTTTGGTTTTAAGGCTTAATTTTGAGCGAAATGGCATGCTAATATAAGCTCCATCAACAAATACTTAAACATATATCGAATAATGTTTAAGGATGTGTTGCCCTAGAAGAAATTGTCATTTGATGTCTTGACAGGAACCAACACCATAAGAGGAGATGGATTTTAATAGCTTGACTAGCCATTAATGAGTAGCAGGATGAATAAGCTTTTAAAGCAAATAATTCTAGTATCAGTTTTAGCGCTAAGTGCTTGTGAAGATAATGCTGAAGAGCAGAGTGTTTATGAGCAAAGACTCGATCTAGCAAAATTAGAATGTGCATCTCAAGGATGGACCAACTGGGGTAAAGTTGTAGACTTGGATACTACGAAATCATTTGGCATGAGTGATAGTCTCTATAACCAGTTAACACTAACATGGGTCTTTAATCTGGTGACCTTGAGGAATGTGTGCACAGGAAATGATACTACGGTAGTTGCAGCCTTTTCATGGTGCAACAGCTGTTCTTCAAAAGAAGAGTTTTTGCAGTCAATAACAAAAGAAAATGTTATGAATGTGTATACCACCCGTTTTTACATTAGATATGACATCAATGGAGATTTTATCGATTACGATGCTTTGGAGCCACCAGAAGGCTGGTAGACGCCAATCAAATATTGGTTCAATTCTTCGTTGGTTCAAAAAAAAAAAAGCCTCCTCAAAATTGAGAAGGCTTTTTTGCGGTGGTGCCACCAGGAATCGAACCGGGGACACAAGGATTTTCAGTCCTTTGCTCTACCAACTGAGCTATGGCACCTTATTTTTGCTAGAGAAGAAAAACTTAAAAGCATTTCTGTTTCCCTTAGCGGGGCGCAAATGTAAAACTTTTTACTTTCGTGCAAAATATTTTTTCCGCCTTTGAAAAATAAATCCAATAGTCCGGAACCGCATATTGTAGTAGATGCGGGCAATAGCCGTATCAAAGTGGCTCAATACCAGCAGCAAAGCTGCGTACAACTTTCGATCTTTGAAGAACAAAAAGTTTTTGAAAAATTTTTAAATCAGTTCTCAAAGAAAAGCCCCTGCATTGCCTCCAACACGGGATCCTGGGATTTAAGTGCCTTAAAAGGTTTCGACTTTTACCTCGAATTAGAGCCAAGCACAAAACTTCCTTTTAATATCACCTACAGTACACCTGCTACTTTAGGAAACGATCGTAGAGCTTTGGCTGCTGCTGCCTACCGCGATTTCCCACAAGAGAATGTGCTGGTTTTAGATTTAGGGACTTGCCTAACCGCAGATTTCATCGACAAAGAAGGAAACTACCATGGCGGAGCAATTAGCCCAGGTTTAAAAATGCGCTTTCGCTCCTTAAATCATTTTACGGCAGCCCTACCAAAAGTAGAATGGTCGGGCTTTAATTGGCCAAATTTGGTAGGCGATAGCACCGAAAACAGTATTTTAAGTGGGGTAGTACGTGGATACCAAGCAGAAATTTCTTCTTGGATCGTACAATATCAGGAGGCTTACGACGATATTCGAATAGTTATTACCGGTGGCGATGCTTCTTTGTTGCTACGCTGGATGAAAAATGACATATTTGCACCTTCAAATTTTTTGCTGAACGGCCTTGATTACATTCTTGAGTACCACCTCAATCAGAAATAAAGCACTGGCACTAATGCTCCTTCTCTCGGGAAGCAGCTTAATGAATGCCCAAACGAATTCGGTATCACCTTACTCGCGCTACGGCTTTGGTGATTTGTACCACGGACTAAATTCCCGCTACATGGGAATGGGAGGAGCGAGCTTGGCTCTACCTGATGGTCTAAATCTTAATTTCGGAAACCCTGCTTCTTACAGCAATCTTAAACTTACCACCTTTGATGTAGGTTTTGAGTTTAGCATGATTAACCAACAGCAGGAATCTCCAGCGGTTAATATCGACAACAATAGCTCGGGCATGCGTAACCTATCGGTTGGAGTGCCACTTACCGATTGGTGGGGATCAGGGCTAAGCTTGCAACCCTATAGCTTTAAAGGTTATCAAATTAATAGCTCTAGAGTATTGCCTAGCGATACTAATGTTACCATCACCGATCAGTTTTTCGGGGAAGGCGGTTTAAACTCAGTAATCTGGGGGAACTCATTTAGGGTAGCCAAAGGTTTAAGCCTCGGCTTTAATCTTAATTATGTATTTGGCTCTCTCCGCGAAAGCACCATTGTTAACTTCGATAGTTTCAATTTCTTAGATACTCGCAGCGACCGTGAAAGTCAGATAAGCGGCGTATTCTTTAATTACGCAGCCCAGTATCAATACGAAATGGCGAATGATCGCTATTTAAGTGCAGCGCTTCGATTTCAAAATGCATCGGGCTTAAGCTCTCAAGATTTAAGTTACGATTATACCATCGATGGAACTTTTAGTCGCGACACTCTTATCGGCGGCTCTAGCTCCAATGGGGAATACACCTTGCCATCGGAGCTTTCTTTCGGTTTAAGCTATGGCAAGTACAATCCTAAAAGCTATCAAGGAGCTTGGGCAGTTAACTTCGACTATGAGATGTACAATGGTTCTGAATTTGAATCTACCATCGGCAGTAATCTCTTAACCGACGGCTATAAAATGGAGTTGGGTGGTTTTATTACACCCCGTTATTCTTTCGAGAGTTTAAGTCGTGGTACAGGCTTCTTTAATAATGTAGAATACCGCATCGGTGGCTTCTATGAGAAGACCCCACTAAACGTTGCTGGACAAGACCTTTTTAATTATGGCATCACTTTTGGATTAGGATTGCCAATCAATCAACGTCAGCTAGCCCCCGGCGAAACAAAATTCAGCACCATAAATATTGGCGTGGTTGCGGGACAAAGGGGTACCCTAGCAAACAATTTGATTCGTGAGCAGTATATAAGTTTTTACTTATCTGTCACGTTTAATGATAAGTGGTTCATAGATTATAAATACCGTTAAAAACAACCAAAAATGAAAGCAACTCTTTACACCCTGGTATTCGTATTTGGATTGGGTGGATTGCTCAAAGCCCAAGATTATGGTGACGATTCTGTAAAATGTCGTGAGAACCTATACATCTATTACGAATTAGCGAAAAAGAAACAATACGCAGAAGCTTATGACGCTTGGCAAATTGTTTATGATATCTGCCCTGGCTCCAGTAAAAACAACTTTATTTACGGACCTTATATCGTTAAAGAAAAGCTTAAAGCGGCCAAAAAAGCTAATGACACTGCAGCCGTTTCGAAATTTCAGAAATTGCTAATTGAAGTTTATGACCGTCGTAATGAATTTTACCCTGGTCGTGAAGCAGATGTAAGATCAAGAAAGGCCCTCGATGTATTTATGTACTTCGATGATAATAAAAGAGCATACGATCTTTTCCAAGAAGCCCTCGAGAAGGACGGCCCAGAGCAATCTGCTGCATTCTATAACTATTACTTCGTGGCCGCGGCCCGCTTGTTTAACGACAAAGAGTTTAGCATCGAAGAAGTA
>CATMQD010000028.1 GCA_950073045.1 uncultured Flavobacteriales bacterium
ATGAACGGATTTGTTTTGTGCTAGTATTATCTCTGTTCCTTCGTATTGAACTAAGTCCCTAGCCATTGCATCTCACATCTCTACAGATAATTTTGTGACAATCACATATTCTGCTTGTTACGCTTACTAAGCCCTGAGTTATAAGCTCTAGGTTCTTTCCTAAACACTATGCTTCTATGCTTAAAACTGGACACAGAAAAAAGGATGAACGGATTTGTTTTGTGCTAGTATTATCTCTGTTCCTTCGTATTGAACTAAGTCCCTAGCCATTGCATCTCACACCTCTACAGATAATTTTGTAATAACCACATATTCTGCTCGTTACGCTCGCTAGGCTCTGAGTTCTAAGCTCTAGGTTCTTTCCTAAACACTATGCTTCTATGCTTAAAACTGGACACAGAAAAAGGATGAACGGATTTGTTTTATGCTAATTTTTGACCTGTACCTCCGTTGTAAGCCAAGCACTTCTGACTTTCAACTCATAACCATATACATTAACGCAGAAACCTTATATTCAACGAAATACACACTCTAAGCTCTTGGTTCTAAGCTCTAGGTTCTTTAAAGAATTCGAACTAATTTCCCTGCTTCAATGAACTTGCCTGATTAGAGCTGACCGTTTTAGACTAGAATTTCAACTAAGCCCCAAGCCGCATTAAAATTCTTTCGATATTTGTTTTCCATGAGCGAGAAGCCCCCTCAGCGTATTCCGGATTGGCTCCATCTGATCCTCAGTCTAGTGTTTAGCGTGCTGGCTTTAATATTGGTGTACAGTATTGTATTTGTAATTAGCGACTTAGTATCTAGTCATTTATTCGCTTTGGACCTTACCGATCGCTGGATTGGAATTATCAGCATCTCTTTGGCATTCCTCATTACCTATGGATGGATACGACGTTACCGGGCTCGAACCCAACCAGTAAATTGGAAGCGTAATCTGCGCTGGAGCGCCAACCTCATCATCCTAGTATTTATTGCTTTTCTAGGGTTTATAGCTTTTAAAATTTACAGTAAGGATATCGCATTACCTCAGCTTGAGCAATATATTCCCTCCAGCACTCCTGCCGACAGCAACTCCACCAGCCTAGATAGTACTGCTTCCGATAGCGCCCATTTCGAGGAAATGGTAATGGATAGCGCCCACTCTAGTTTGGATAGCCTAGCTGAAGACTAGTGTCCTTATTGATAACTTGCGTGAAAGGCTAATGAAAGAGCATTGACTCCTAGCTTTTAATACCTTTGACGCGTGAGTACAGCCCGAGACATTCGCGCCCTTAGTCGCGCCCAAATTCAAGAGTATTTTCAATCCATTGGCGAACCTAAGTTCCGAGCTACCCAAGTATATGAGTGGCTTTGGCAAAAGGGAGCTAAAGACTTTGATCAAATGACCAACCTCTCTTTATCCTTAAGGGAAAAGTTGAAGGCGGAATTTGTGATCAACCACATTCGAGTGGATGAAATGCAGCGCAGCAGCGATGGTACTATTAAAAATGCGGTTCAACTTTACGATGGTTTGGTTGTGGAGTCGGTTTTAATTCCAACCGATAATCGCATTACAGCCTGTATAAGTTCGCAAGTAGGCTGCAGTTTAGACTGTAATTTTTGTGCTACCGCGCGCTTAAAGCGGATGCAAAACCTGAACCCTGAAGAAATTTACGATCAGGTAGTGGCCATACAGAATGAAGCCGAATCTTTCTTTGGCAGGCCGCTTACCAATATCGTTTTTATGGGAATGGGAGAGCCTTTGATGAATTACAATAATGTAATTGCGGCGATCGATAAAATTACTTCGCCAGACGGCTTGGGGATGTCACCCAGGCGGATTACCGTATCCACAGTCGGTTTATCGAAAATGATACGAAAGCTAGCCGATGAAGATCCTAAGTTTAAACTTGCCCTAAGCTTACACTCTGCCCGCGATGAGGTGAGAGATCAAATAATGTCGATTAACCTTAAAAACCCAGTAGCCGATTTAATTAGTGCTTGCCAATATTGGTACGAGAAAACTAAAAGTAAGGTTACCCTCGAATATGTGGTTTGGCGAGATATAAATGATAAGCCAGAAGATATTAAAGCTCTGGTCGACTTTTGTAAGAAGGTCCCTACCAAGGTAAATCTCATCGAGTATAATCCTATTGATGATGGGATGTTCCAACAAGCAGACTTCGCCGCTGTGGAGGCCTATCAACAAGCCCTTCAGGCAATTGGCACGGTGGCAACGGTGCGCCGCAGCCGCGGAAAAGATATCGATGCCGCTTGTGGTCAGCTGGCTAATAAGAATGAATTATTAAGCGAAAGCTAAATTCGCATCTGCCCTAGAGCGATTGCCCCGCAAAATGTACCTTTGAGCCCCGAATGTCGAGCCTTAAAAAGATACAAGCACCTATTGCCGATGAAATGAAAGCTTTCGAGCCGAAGTTTCGTGACTATATGGCTTCTAAAGTGGCTCTGCTCGACCGCATTACCTATTACATTGTTAAACGAAAAGGAAAGCAGCTTCGTCCGATGCTGGTTTTTTTAAGTGCTAAGCTGCATGGTGAAATTGGCGACTCTTCCTATCGCGGTGCGGCCTTGGTAGAGTTGATGCACACTGCCACATTGGTGCACGATGATGTGGTGGACGACTCCAATATGCGCCGTGGCTTTTTCTCCCTCAATGCTTTATGGAAGAATAAAATTGCGGTCCTAGTTGGTGATTACCTTTTATCTCGGGTACTCTTGTTATCCGTGCAAAACAAGGAACATCAGCTTTTAGGTTTAATCAGCACCGCCGTGCAGGAGATGAGTGAAGGGGAGCTTTTGCAAATCGAGAAGGCCCGTCGCTTGGATATTGATGAAGAGGTTTACTTCGATATCATCACCAAAAAAACAGCTTCTTTAATTGCATCTTGTTGTGCCGTTGGCACCGCCTCGGTAAATCCAGATCCAGAAAAGGTGGAGCAAATGCGACTTTTCGGAGAGTATTTGGGAATTGCTTTTCAGATTAAGGATGATCTCTTTGATTTCCAGAAAACCGCTAAAACCGGAAAGCCTACAGGGATTGATATTCAAGAACAAAAAATGACCCTTCCCTTGATTTATGCCCTTCGCGAAGCGAACCGCAAAGACCGGAAGTATATGATTCGAGTGGTGAAGCGCTATAATCACGATCGAGAGAAAGTGGAAGAGGTAATGGCCATGGTACGAGAATCGGGTGGCATTGAATACGCCAGCCAGAAAATGGAGGACTACTATCAAAAAGCTCTGAATATCCTAAATGCTTATCCCGAATCTGAAGCTAAGGAATCCTTAAAGCAACTTGCCGACTACGTGATTCAGCGGAATAAATAATTCTCAAACAATCGTCGCGAGCGAGCCTTTGGCAAGAACCAGGAATTACCAAATTGCTAATTTTAAGAGTCGGTGATTTGCCAAGTGATTTATCTTTTAATTTGCGGCAACCGATCAATAAACACAATTAAACACCCCTAAACAGAACAAGCATGGAGAAAGTAGAAGATCTTTTAGCACAAAGCTGGGACCTCATAATTACCTACGGTGGTCGATTGGTATTGGCTATTGTTGTTTTAATTATTGGCTTAAGCATTATTAAGCGAATTACAAGGGTATTCCGTAAAACCCTTACTAAACGCGAAGTTGACGCGAGCCTAATTCCATTTTTAAGCTCTTTGATTAATGCCTTACTAAAGGTGATGTTGGTGATTTCCATTGCCAGCATGGTGGGCATCGAAATGACCTCCTTTGTAGCCGTATTAGGTGCCGCTGGTTTGGCAGTAGGTTTAGCACTTCAGGGCTCCTTGAGCAATTTTGCCGGTGGAGTACTTATTTTAATCCTAAAGCCATTTAAGGTGGGCGATTTTATTGAAGGCGCCGGAAACTCAGGTACAGTTCGCGAAATTCAAATTTTCTACACCTACATAACCACACCTACTGGTCAGGAAATTATGGTACCAAACGGTAGTTTAAGCAATAACTCTATTGTGAATTACAGCTATAATAGCACCCGTCGTTTAGACATGACCTTCGGTATTGGCTATGGTGATGATATCGATAAGGCCAAAGCAATTTTACATGAAATAGCGGCCGCAGAAACCCGATTCTTAGACGAGCAAGGAATCACCATTTTTGTGGAGGCTTTAGCCGATAGCAGTGTTAATATTCGCTTACGCGGATGGTTAAACAATGGCGATTATTGGGATGTGTTAAACAGTCTTAATGAGAAGGTTAAAAAGGCCTTTGATGAAGCTGGTGTTGGCATTCCTTTTCCTCAAATGGATTTACACTTGGTGGAAGACAGCACAAAATAATAGGCTGAATAGCTCAAATAATAGAACCCTAGACTTTTGGTCTGGGGTTTTTTTATGGAAGACCTTTTGGAAGCTATTGGGGTTTTACAAGCAAAAGACTTAAGTGAGGTCCACCGTATGCCAGCCTGCTGCTTCCATGGTTTTCAAATACTGAAGAATGGGTTTTCGATTGGGGTCTCTGCGGACTAAGAGGTCTACCTTTTTATTGTTGCTGAGATATATCTCGAAAAATTTATCCTTATTTTGGATTAACTCGAGTGCATAGTCGGTTTTTAGATAAACCTCTTTGTTTTTGAGTGATTTCCTAAAAGGGATGAAAGTGCCAATTTCTAAGCCCTCTTCGTTAAGGATGAGTCTAGTTTCTATTCTGGATAAATAACGAATCAAAATGGCTAAGCAGAATAATCCAATTAAAAGGGGCCAATTTACTTCCTCATTTAGGAGGGGGAGGCTAACAATTACATAATAAGTTAAAATGCTTGCAGTAAGTTTTAAAACCGGCGTCCAGATTTTATGCAATGGCTTGCGATCCAGTATTTCATAGTTTTTCATGTAAAGCAGATTTGAATCAAAAATGAATTTTGACCTAGCCAATTTAAGACCTTTAATCCTCCTACTCAATTAATCCAGTCCGGAACTGAAATTCCTTAATTTTGGCCTCTTCTATGATTACCCAAGAAACCATTCAGCGCATAATGGACACCTCCCGTATTGAGGAGGTGATCGGAGATTTTATTACCCTTAAAAAGGCGGGTAGTAACTTCAAAGGTTTGAGTCCTTTCGTGAATGAAAAGACGCCTTCCTTTATGGTTTCACCGGCTAAGCAAATCTTTAAAGATTTTAGTAGCGGAAAAGGGGGCTCAGTGGTTACCTTCCTCATGGAACATGAGCAGTTCACTTATCCCGAAGCCTTGCGATTCTTAGCCAAGAAGTACAATATTGAAATTGTAGAAACCGGTCAGAGTGATGAGGAAAAGGAAAAGCGGAATACGCGTGAAAGTCTTTTCCTAGTAAACCAATTTGCCAATGAGTACTTCCAAGATCAACTATGGAATAATGAAACGGGTAGGAGCATTGGTCTAAGTTATTTCCGCGAAAGAGGCTTTAGCGACGAAACCATCAAGAACTTTCAATTGGGTTATAGTCAGGATGGCTATGAGGTGTTTACTAATGAGGCGCTCGACAAAGGTTATCAATTGGAGTACCTCTCTGGGGTGGGCTTAACCAAGGTTGATGGCAATCGGAAGATCGATCGCTTTCGCGGAAGAGTAATGTTCCCGATTTTAAGTCATACCGGAAGAGTATTAGGTTTCGGGGGTAGGGTTTTAAAGAAAGATGCTAAAACCGCCAAATACCTGAACTCACCTGAAAGTGAGATTTACCATAAGAGTAAAATCCTTTATGGTATTTATCAGGCTAAGCAGGCCATCGCTAAAGCTGATGAATGTTTTTTAGTTGAGGGTTATACCGATGTAATTAGCTTTAATCAGGCGGGAGTAAAAAACGTGGTGGCTAGCTCCGGAACAGCGCTCACCGTTGATCAGATTTTATTAATCAAGCGCTTTACGCGCAATATAACCTTGCTTTACGATGGCGACCCGGCCGGTATTAAAGCGAGCTTACGCGGAATTGATCTGATCCTAGAGCAAGGCATGAATGTGCAAACGGTGCTCTTTCCCGATGGAGATGACCCTGATTCCTTTGCACAAAAAAACTCTCAAAAGGAATTAGAAGATTTCTTAAAAGAGGAAAAGCAAAACTTCCTGCGTTTTAAAGCGGGCTTGCTTTTAAAGGATGTAAAAGACGATCCCTTAGCCAAAGCGAAAGCGGCCCGTGAAATGGTGGAAAGCATTGCTCTTATTCCAGATGAATTGGAGCGTACCGCCTATATCCAAGAAACTTCTCGCCTTTTGGATATGGCCGAGCGTATTCTTTTTAGTGAGCTAGGGCAAAGGCGATCCTCAAAAATTGAAAAGGATCAAAAGCAACGCAAGCGCGAAGAGCAAGGCCTCAAAGAATCGGAAACCATGCGAGTGGTGGAGCAGGTTGAGAAGCCGGTTGAAGATTCGATTTTATACGTTCAGGAACGATCTTTAGCCAGTCTCTTACTCAATCACGGGGAACTGGAGTTTTACTTTGGCGAGGAAGAGGAAGAAGATGAGGAAGGCAAAGCCAAAGACCTTCCTAAAGAAAGCATCTGCGAGTATATCTTAACAGAAATAGTAGAGGATGAATTAGATTTTGAGCATCCCATCTTGAAGTCCATACTGCATCATTTTATTTCTGTTTTTAATGAAGAAGAAAGGGTGGCTAAAGCCGAGGAATTTCTTCGGGGTGAAAACCCAGAGCGAATGCATTTAGTGGTAGATCTAATTGCTGATGAGCCAGAGCTCCATGATTGGAAGCGCAAGCGAATTTACCCACCCGATAAAGTGGCTTATTTGCGGGACTATACCTTGGAATCGGTATTGCGATTTAAAGAGAAGAAAATTGGTCAACTGATTCGTCGTATTCAGGAGAACTTTAAAAATGGCACTTCTACCAACCCCGATGACCTAGGCACGGCTCAGCAATTAACTAAATTGAAGATTGAAATTAATCGTCGACTGAATCGGATTTTATAAGCCTCTCAAGTTTTTATCAATCCACTTGCACACTAGGCTTGATTCATCATTAAACTTACGGCCAAAAGCAATTTGGTGTAGGCCATAAAGGTCTTCAAATTCTTGATGCCTCTTTAGAAATTCTAGATCCTCAAGTTCTAAATATTTTGGAGAGGCGGCAGATTCCTCCCATTTCAGGTAGGTAAGATTGGGGTTAGCCTGATTGAGAAAGGAACTCGCACCTAAAAGGCATTGAAAAAAGGCTTCATCGGGACAAAGGCAATTCTTAAAAAACTCCTCATATTCTGGATGAGCTCCATGGATTTCCAGAAACTCCTTTCTCACCGCTTGCGACAAGGCAAACCAAGTTGAGCCAGCATATAGTTTTAATGGAGGTTTGCGATCGAAAGGTAAGCGCTTCAAAATCCTTTCCATGCTAATTAAAACCTGATTTTTAAGATTGGGGTGGCGACGCGCTAAGTTTTTAAAATGATATTTAGTAAAGCGCTGCAAAGGTTTAGAAGGAAAAGGAACCGCCTTGGAATTCATAAAAAGTGGGGCAGTCGCTAAAATTTTTTCCAGGTCGGTCCGAGAACAGAGTGGGTAATCACTACCACTAAGTAAAAGGTAAAAGTCTGCCGCTTCAGCGGCCTCTAGTAAATCGATGCTCGCTCGAAGTTGCGCATGTGCACCCCATTCGGTTTTACGCCTCGGAATTAGCGTTGCCCTTTCTAAAAACCTGGCTTCCGTTGGAATATCAGCACGTTGATCAATATGGATATAAATAGCGGTGTTAGGGCCTTCAATAGCCTCAACTAATCGATCTAAATGTCGAAAGTTGTCATGGGCCATTATTAAGAACGCCAATTTCATATCAGATATTAAAACAGTTCTCCTTGCGGTAAAAGAGGGTACTTTCTTCTCTCTTAAAAGAGAAAGGTTTTAAACCTGATATGCGTAAATGGCGAAAGCCATTAGCACGAGCAATTTCGAAAGCCTCTTGATATTCTTCTCGATCCGAATCATCCAGAATAACCACTCCTCTCTCAGTAAGGGCCTCTAGGCCATTCTTAAAACAAGCAACCCTTTCTCTACCATCTACTAAAACCACATCAAAAGCCTTTCCTTCTGAAGTCGCAGCACCGATATACTTTTCACCTACTGGCTCCACGATGAGCTTGTGATTGGAACAAGGTTTAAGTAGTTCCCTCAGTTTTGTTTCCCAAGCTTTGTCGTACTCTATCGAAACTACAGCTCCCACCCTTTCTGCAAAGTATAATGAAGAAAAGCCCGCTCCATATTCGAACAAGCGCAGGTCTTTGTTTAAACGTTCATTTAGAAGCTCAACAAAAGCATAGTTCATCCAAGGAATCGCATTAGACTTGGCGTCTACGGGCTCAATTAATTGATGACTTCGGATAAAGCCAGTACTGTTTAAGTAGGAATAATCTTTAAAAATGAGTTTAAAACCCACCCACCAACGACGCAAGGCTAAATAAAATGTATTTCTTTTCAAATCCGGAGAATTAAGCGTTTAAGCAGTCAAAGCTGTAATTTTGCCCACAAATCGCATTATTGGCTGCAAATCTAACACGAAATATTAGCTATTTATCGCTTTCGCAAGTAGCCAATTACGCCTTCCCTTTAGTAACCATCCCTTATGTTACAAGGGTACTGGGCCCATCTTCTTATGCACTCACCGAATTTGCCGGAATAATCATGGTGTATTTGGTCTCTGTGGTTGAGTTTGGTTTTTATACCACTGCCACCCGAAAAGTGGCACAAGGAAACCAAAGTGCAGAGGAACTAAGCGAAACACTCTCGGCAGTATTAAGCGCTAAAATGGGCCTAATGCTATTCTCCTTATTGGTCCTCACTGCTTTAATTTTTTTGGTTCCAAAGTTTAATGTCAATGCAGAAGTTCTAGCCCTTAGCATCCCTTTTGTTATTGGTGCTTCTCTAAATCCGGATTTCTTGTTTTTAGGAATGCAAAAGGCCCCCCTAATTGCCTTGGCTAATGTTTTCATGAAGGGCCTAGCTACCGCCTCTATCTTCATTTTCATTAATGAACCAAAAGATTACCTCTGGTTAAACTTCATTAATGGAAGTGCCAGTATTGGAATTGCCATTAGCCTTCTTATTCTTGCCTTTAAGAGAATTAAGGGTTTGCGCTTTTTAGCTTGGAATCATAGTGCCGTAAAAAGCATTTTACTGGAGTCACGCTTTATTTTCATTAGTAATTTTTCTACTCGCGTCTATGGATTTATATCCATCCCTATGGGTGGCTTTTTAATGACTCCAACCCAATTAGGGATATTTGCCGCGGCTAGTAAACTTATTAATGTCGGACAAAATGTGCTTTTTCAACCGCTACATGGCGCTTTATTGCCTCACCTAGCAGCGCGAGTTAAGGAGTCAAAGCTGAATTATCTAAAGGAACATCGAAGATTTCTGCTACTATTGGCAGGTGGAACGGCGGTATTGAGTTTAGTGCTAATATTTCTGGCTCCTTGGTTTATTCCATTCATCTTCGGCGAGCAATATCTTGATGCGATTCCCCTATTACAATGGCTTGCACCCATGCTTTTTATAGGTGTATTTGCTCACCTTTATTTACAACAAGGTCTGCTCATTTTGTCAAAAGATAAGGTTTACATGAAAATAGTAGTATCTATAGGGCTTTTCAGCATCCTTTTAAATTACCTTTTAATAAGCCTTTGGCAGGAAAAAGGCGCGGTTATGGCGCGGTTAATTACTGAAACTCTCTTAGCCCTACTGGCTGCTATATTTTTCTATAAAACATATGCAAATGACTAATGTCCCTGTAAGCGTAGTGATGAGCGTTAAAAACGGGCTTCCTTATATTGGTGAGACCATACAATCGGTACTCAAACAAAGCTTTAGCGCATTTGAGTTTGTAATTATTGATGATGGTAGTACTGATAAAACCATAGATGCCATTAAGGCATTCCATGACCCTCGAATTAAACTCATCACCCAAGAAAACACGGGTGTTGCTACTGCTAAAAATCGCGCCATAATGGCCAGCATAGGAAAATATATCGCCATTATTGATGCCGACGACATTTGTCTTCCTAATCGCCTAGAGCAGCAATACAATTTTTTGGAGGCTCATCCTGATCATGTTTTAGTGGGTGGATTTGTAGACATTATCGATAAAGATGGAAACTACCTCTATACCGAGAAAAAACCGATTGAAGATCAAGACATCCGCAAACACCAAGACCAAAGAAATCCTTGGTCGCACAGCTCTGTAATGTTTAGCCGAGAAGCCTTTGATGCCGTTGGTGGCTATTATGAACCAGTGCAACAATATATCGTGGATTACATGCTCCTTTACCAATTATCTAAACAGGGTAAAGTGCATCAATTACCACAAGTTGTGGTTCAATATCGGATAGTACCCACGGCTTTATCGGCAAAGGCCAATCCTAAAGAGTTTGATGAAATCACTCACCGAGCTATACGAGCTGGAAAAATGTCGGAGGCGGACTTAGCGGCTATGCTCAGGATAAAGCAAAAAGAAAAGAGCACTGCAAATTTCAAGAAAAGCATGTACCACCTTTATTTGGGTCGCAGTTTTATCTTTCATCGCTTTAACCGCCAAAAGGCTCAAGAACATTTAAAAGCCTGCTTGTCTTTAAATCCTAGCCTAAAAGTTGCTCGCTATTATTTATGGATGACTCGGCTATTACCCGCTTCGCTCATAAAGCTGATTTACCGTCTTTTAAGTCCAAACGCTGGCTTAACCTATGTAAGAGATAATGATTAATACCGACCTACTATTTATCAGCACAGGCTCCGATGCCAAATTGCTGAAAAGCTTGATTGCCTCTATCTCAGGTAATACCGAAGGCGTAAAGGTTTATCTCCTTATAGTAAATCAAGGCCCTTCCTTTAAGTTTGAGAATAAAGATCCCTTTTTAGAGATCCAAATCTTGGAACATGGAGCGCAAATCAGCTTATCTGCCGCTCGAAATATAGCCTTAAAGCAGCTTTTTAAAGAAGAGGTTCGGGCTAAACATCTAATGTTTCCAGATGATGATACTTCCTTTCGCAAAGACTTCTTCCTTAACTACTCATCCTTATCAGCGAAAGCGGCTTATCTCGCTAAAATTATAAATACTGAAGATGGTAAAGACTATCGGAAGTACCCCCAACAAAAGCTTTGTGGTCGCAAAGAGCTCATCCCTTGGGTGGCCAGCGTAAGCTTAGTTTTACCGTATAAAATCGTGTGTGAGATAGGCTTCTTCGATCCAAAGCTTGGTGTTGGTGCAAAATGGGGAAGCTCCGAAGATTTAGACTATTTCCTTCGTGCTAGCCAAAAGGTCGAGTTCTGCTTTTTACCTGATTTAAAGACTTGTCATCCTTCGCGCTTCGGGAAATACTGGCAAATGAAGCCTTCACAAATCCGCAATCGCTTTAAGGCTTATACTGATGGATATTTAGCGGTTTACTATCGCTATGATTTAGAATCTAAACTGGGCTTATTTGCCACCAGGGCCTTAGGAGGTGCATTTATCAGTCTCCTAAAATTAAAGCCCCAAATAGCCATGCAATACCTTTGGCTCTTTTCTTATCGTCTTCAAGCGAAAGCCTATTTCAGAAAAATAAAGCATGAAGATCCAGAAAAATTAGCTTTAGAATATGAGTTTTGATCTTCTTATATCGGTGGTTTTATACCATAACCAGAAATCCGAAATAGAATCTTTACTAAACTCTTGTTCGGGCAGTAAACTTAAGCTTTGCTTGGTATTTGTAGATAATGCACCAGGGAGCATCGATTATGATTTTCAGGGGCTTCCCTCTTTTGCGAAATATCGACCTATGCCTAAAAACTTGGGATATGGTAGGGCTCATAATCAAGTAATTCTCGACCCTCAATTGCAGTCTAAATATTACTTAATTGCTAATCCAGATGTGCGGTTTACCGCTAAGGATTTGGAGGATATCTATGTTAAGATGGAATCTGAGCCTGGGATATCCTTACTGATGCCTAAAATTATTTGGCCAGATGGCATGGACCAAGGATTGAGAAAACTGCTACCTCACCCAGGAGACCTTTTCTTAAGAAGGTTTATACCCAATTTTTTACGCCCCTTTTTTAAAAGCATTGAAGAGCGCTACCAATTAAAAAACTTGGATCCCACTAAGGAAATGTTGGTCCCAGCTTTAAGCGGATGTTTTATGTTTTGCCGCCATCAAATATTGAAAGGCATTGGTGGTTTCGACCCTCGTTATTTCTTATATCTCGAGGATGTGGATTTATCGCGTCGATTGGGAGAACGGGGTACCAATATGTATTGGCCTGAAGTACAAGTGGTACATGAATATCAAAAAAGTAGCTATCGTTCTATTAAACCACTCCTTCTTCATCTCCAATCAGCCATAAAATACTTTAACAAATTTGGATGGTTTATAGATCCAGACCGAAAATCAATAAACCAAAAGGCTCTAAGTCAAAAACAATAGACAATCTGTATTTTTGAAACCCCATGGAAGATTATCAAAGTCTAGTTTACATTGCGGCCTTATGCACGGCTTTTCTAATCACCTATTTTTCTATTCCCGCGATAATTCGTCTTTCATTGGTTAAAAAGCTTTATGATCAACCAGATCAAAGGAAGCAGCATTCCCAAAGAATTTCGCCACTCGGAGGCATAGCCATTTTCGCTGGCCTCTTACTTTCATTTGTGTTTTACACAGCACATCTGGCCAATGCCACTTTAAATTCTGTATTAGTAGCCCTCATCGTTTTATTCATTACCGGGGTTAAGGACGATTTATACCCATTGGTTCCGTATAAGAAATTATTGGGGCAAGTTTTAGCAGTAGCGGTGGTGGTTATACAAGGTGACATTCGTTTGGTACAACTTTATGGGATTTTCAATATTTATGAGTTGCCTTATTGGAGTAGCATTAGTTTGAGCTTTTTGTTTTTCTTAGGAATTATAAACTCCTTTAACTTTTTGGATGGTATTAATGGCTTGAGCTCTATGTTAACCATACTGGTAAGCTCCGTGTATGCTTTACTTTTTTCGGCTTTAGATAAGCCTTTATTTATTACCCTAGCCTTATGCATCATTGGCGCACAGCTTGCTTTCCTACCCTACAATTTACTGCGAGCTAAGATTTTCATGGGGGATACTGGATCCATGATTATGGGCTTTTTTGCGGCTTTACTTAGCATCTATTTCTTGCAGAGCAATGCGCTTAGTCAAGATCAAATCTTAGAGCATATTGACGCCATGTTGTTTGCCTTTGCCATTTTAATCTTACCCATTTTAGATAGTACCCGGGTAATTTTTATACGCGTCTTCATTAAAAAGGTATCTCCCTTTAAGGCCGATCGCAACCACCTTCATCATGTTTTGCTTGATATTGGTTTAAACCACTTTCAGGCAACTTTATGGCTAGTTGGCATCAACGCAAGTTTCATAGCTTTTACCTGGCTCTTAAATCCATATATTCGAGCCTCTCTACTCTTCTCTATTTTGTTTTTTTTAGCTTTGGGTCTTTCTCAGGTTCCTTTCTTGGTAAAACAGAAATTAAAAAGACTTGGCCGCTATCCGCTTTGATCAAGCTCAGCCGAAAAGGCTTGCTTACATTCTACTAGGGCTTTCGCTTTTTAGCCTACCCTTTGGCTGGGGTCCTGGCAGTAATTTACTCCTATTGCTACTTGCTCTTATAAGTTTCATCGCTTTAAAAGCCCAAGATTGGAAGTATAGCCTGAGTTCCCCCCTAACTTTGGCCTCATGGTTCTTTTTCCTCTTATACTTACTAAGTCTACTTTACTCCGATGATTTAAATTCTGGACAAAGAGAACTTGAAACCAAACTTAGCTTCTTCTTAGGGCCTCCAATCTTGGTTGCGCTTGGTCGGTATTTCTCTTCCAAAGAGAAAAGAAACCTCCAAATAATTTTTATTCTAGCCTGTGTTGGCAGTTTAATCTCTGCTCTTGCATATGCAGGATTTCGGGCGTGGGACCATCAAGCCCTGAGCTATATTAAACCCAATGGCAGTCAAGAGCATTTCTTTTTCCTTTACGAAACCCTTTCTGAGCCTTTTATGCACCCAGGTTACCTAAGCACGCTTTTTGGTATCGCAATTCTACTTTTAGTTAAAAACCTTTGGGTTGAGTTTCTTGATTTAAAACGAAGCATAAGTTGGGGCTTGATTCTATTTCTAGGCCTGGGTTTATTTCTACTACAGGGGCGAATCAATATTTTAGCACTTGGGATCGTACTCGGAACCATGACCCTTTGGCGTTTAGTTAAACTCAAGCGCTGGAGGTGGTTATTTGGAGGTGCTGGCTTTATTGCTTTTCTTATCCTAGGGTTTTTAAGTTTTGCACCCCAATCGGTTAAGGAAAGGTATTTAGCATTCCCTGACTTCTCTTATGATCTCTCGGGCTCTAACTTTAACAGTGCTACCTACCGCTTAGCGGAATGGGAGTGCGCATGGGAAGCCATACAGCAGGAACCATGGTTTGGATACGGTATAGGTGACTCGAAGGAACAACTTTTAAAAACCTATCAGGAGAAAGGCTTCCTAGAAGGCTATGAAAGACGCTATAACGCCCACAATCAATATTTAGAGACCAGTTTAGCTACTGGAGCGTTGGGACTCACTTCTTTACTAGTACTACTGGCTGTTTACACCCGAAGAGCGTACAAGTTAAATCGCCAGGTTTTGGTAGCAAGCATGTTATTCTTTTGCATCTGTTTGCTAACCGAAAGCATGTTTGAACGAGCCTGGGCAATAGTTAGCTTTAATGTTTTCTTTCCCTTCTTTTTAAGCGATGATAAAGGTGCTTGATTATTTCCTTATTTCTTTTGGCATTCGTTGAAGCACCAACAAGCTATAGAAGAAAGTAAAGAAGAGCACCCCCGCCTGCCGCTGAAGCATGCTTTCGGTAAAAAAGCTAAGGATAGATAGAATGAGAAATATTCGTAATTCGGTGCGATAAGGATGATGTGCCGATCCGAAGAAAGGTAGAATCAGGATCGCTACAAATATCAAGAAGGCAAAAATGCCATTAGCGGCAAAAACTTGTAAAAAGCTATTGTGGTAATTAAACTTCATTTCATGCAGTTGGTAGGTTTGACTACCATCCCAAAAAATAGCATCTACCTTTTCTAGCTTCTGGTTTAAAGCGGTATTCTCCGAACCGGTTCCCACTCCCCACCAAAAATTTTCACCAATAACCTTAAAGCCCTCCCGCCAAAGGAATTTACGAGGGTTTGTTTGCTTGTTTTCTATCATCTGCTCGAAAGAGCGCAACTCATGATAGGTGTCAACTAGGCGGCTACGACTGCCAGGAATGGCCACCAATAAAAGACTAAAAGCCACCACCAAACTTGCTAAGGAAGCCAAGGCCACTTTTAGTCCCCGCTTAGCTTTGAGGTATTGCACTAAGATGTAGGCATTCACAATAATGAAGAGCAGATACTGCATGCGCACCCAAATAAAAATAACTGCCAAGGCTAAAAGCACTAGGATGATGATATTCGTCCAAGAACCCTTAAAAAAGGGGCTTCCTCTTAGCAAATGATAAAGCAGTAAGGCATAAGCAAAGGTTACATACATTCCTAAATAATGCGGTGGTACTTTACTTAAAACAAGGAGTTCAGAAAAGTAAAATACCTCGGGATTGGCGGTTTGGAAATAGCGGTAAATAGCAAAACCAAATGAACCAATCACTAAAAGGACGGCCGAGAAAATAAAAAGACGGAAAATTTGGCGCATGGTTTTCTCTGGATACATCTTTTTAGATCCAAGCAATAAGGGCCATACAATAAGCGGGATTTTAGAGAATAATTCTTTATGCGCCTGATTGGGCTCGGAAGTATAAAAGCTCCCTATTAAAACAAAGCCATAGCTAAGAAACAATAGCCAAGCATAGCGATTGACTATGAGGGTTTTAAACTTAGATTTAAAGTCGGTCTCCAATAACCAAAATAATCCCGTTAACATTATCCCCAAGGTAATTGGGAGCCATTTTACTTGCCAAGGCAGTAAAACGATGTAGTAATACAGGCTAAATAAAAAAGCCAGTCGGGAATAAACCTTAAGCCTTGACATATTAAGGTTTTAAAATCGCTTTATATTTTGAGTTGTCACTTAAATACTCAAGGGCAGTGGCAATATCCCGATCATGGTTCAGTGCATTGGCCAAGCGACCGCTATCGTAATAATAGCGTGCTACAATTTCTTCTTGAAGTAGTTCCATTACTACTTTTTTATTGCGCTCTAACTCCCTACTTTTCTCTAATTCATAGGCCTTTCTCACCTCTTCAATAGAACTTTGCATGGAGCTTAAATAACCATCATCCTCTGCTGCGGTCTCCATTCTATTGAGCAGTCTTCCCGTTCGAGTATCGAAATTAAAATCTCGTCCTTGTAACCAAGATTTAAACTCTTGGAAAAGTTCTTCACTAACCTTAAAGTCCTTTGCCTGAGCAATTTCACTATGATTACGGTAGTACTCAGTGGCAAAATCGAATAAATGCCATTGCCGAAAGAGGGCCATTATAAAATCGCTAGCCGTTTCACTGGTACTAGTGATATCTGGATCAATTCCACCACCATCTAAAACTACACGTCCATTTTGAGTTTTAAACTCACTACGAAGGGAGTCGGGAATCTTCGCTACTGAACCATCCTCGGCCCTTTCGGCATAGTCGATAGCTTGAATTAAGCGACCACTAGGCGTATAATATTTGGCAATTGTAACTTTTAACTGCGCCCCATAAGGTAACATTCGTGACTCCTGTACTAGTCCTTTACCGAAGGATCTACGGCCTACGATAATTCCACGATCATAATCCTGTAAAGTACCGGCTACAATTTCGGAAGCTGATGCGCTGCCCGAGTTAATTAATACGGCAACCGGTAAGTTTTTATCAAACGCTTGCTTGGGTGTTTTATAGGTTTTTTGCCATTCTTCTAACTTTCCTTTGGTTAACACCACCGGTTTGTCTTTGGGAATAAAAAGATTAGTAAGAGCGATGGCCTCACCCAAAAGACCACCCGGATTATTCCTTAAGTCTAGGATTAAACCTTTCAAAGGTCCCCTTGCTTTAAGCTCTTGCCAGGCTTTAAGCACCTCACCACTTGCATTCTGAGTAAAACTATTTAGGAAAATATAACCGTAGCCATCCTTCACCATGCCTGCGAAGGGCACAGCTTTTAAATGAACCTCTTCTCTTTCGATTTCCAGCTTCAACTCCTTTGTACCGCGCTCGATGGTCACCTCTGTTTTCGTTCCGGGAGCACCTTTTAGCACTTCAGAAAGGGCTTCTTCACTTCGACCTTCTACAGACTGACCATCGACTTCCAGAATTATATCGCCAGGCCGTAAACCTGATTTATCCGCACCAAATCCTTCGTAAATAGAGGTAACGATTAGTCGATCCTGGTAATTACCCACCGAAGCACCGATACCACCATAGTTTCCGGTTTGGCGTATTTTAAAATCTTCAACAGCCTCTTCGGGAATATAATTAGTGTAGGGGTCGAGCTTGGCCAGCATGGAATTTATCGCGTTCTGGGTAAGTTCACCCGGATCGGTATCATCCACATAATAAAGACTAACTTCTTTAAAAACACTGGTATAGATATCCAGTTGTTTACTAATCTCAAAATAATCGGGCCGGTAGGCCAAAGAAAAACTAATGAGTATAACTAAGCCCAGCCATTTGCTCAACTTTCGATACGATTGCTTCATAAAGGGAAAGTATTGCTGCTAATTTAGGCAAAACGACTACACCGCTCGGCTATTTCGCCACTTCTCGCATAGTTTAAGAAATGCGCGCTCTAGCTTTTGGTATTCAGGAGCTTCAGAACCGAGGTACATGAGGATAAAATCATAGCTTTCTTCCGCTTTCAATAAACCTTTATTTTGCCGGTAAACCTCTTTAAGCTTTCGCTTGATGCGATTGCGGTTAACGGCTAAAGCCACCCTCCGCTTTGGAACGGCGAGAGCTAAGCGGTTGGCATCCTCGGTGCTTGCTATAAAATAGAGTAAAAGAAAGGATTGCTTTACCTTTTCACCTTGCCGGTAAATTTGGGATATGCGTTCGGCACTCTTGAGGTGCTCTTTTTTGGGAAAGCTTTGGTCCATAAACAAAAACAGGCCATCTCAAAAAATAGAGATGGCCTGGAAGGTATAAAAAATGCCTTTCTATTTTTTAGCCTCTTCCTTAATGTAATGCTCCAAGGCCATTGTCATGGAAGGAAGCTTAGGAGACGGTGCTTGAATATTTACGGTTAATCCCGCTTCTTCTATTGCCTTAAGGGTGGTATTCCCAAAACCAGCGATACGAGTATTCCCCTGTTCAAAATCTGGAAAGTTCTCAAATAGCGACTTAATTCCAGATGGACTAAAGAATACCAGAATGTCGTATTTCACATCCGAAAGATGGGAAAGATCGCTGCTTACTGTATTGTATAGTACCGCACGAGTATATTCTACGCCACTTTCTTCTAGTGCTTCTGGCACTTGAGGCTTCAAGATATCAGAAGTAGGCAATAAGTATTTTTCGTTCTTATGCTTTTTGAAAAGCGGGATAAGATCTTGAAACTTACTCTGACCAAAGTAGATTTTACGCTTACGGTAAACAACGTACTTCTGTAGGTAATAAGCGATGGCTTCACTCGTACAGAAATACTTCATATCGTTTGGTACGGTAAAACGCATTTCCTCCGCAATACGGAAGTAATGATCTACTGCATTTCGACTGGTTAGGATCACCGCAGAGTGATTGGCCAGGTTTATTTTTTGCTTGCGCACCTCAGCTACATCAACGCCTGCCACGTGGATGAAAGGAATAAAATCCACCTTCAGTTTATACTTCTTGGCGAGATCAAAATAGGGCGAATTTTCAGTTTGTGGCTCTGGTTGAGAAACCAATATCGACTTTACCTTCACAGTACAGCTTGTTTAATTACCTCTTGTAACCCAATGTATTAGACCGAATTCAGACTAAATGATAGAGAAAAAGCAAGGGTATGATTTCCAGCGCGCAAAGGTATAAAATAATATAGCCCGAACTAATACCAGAACGAAGACTATAATAAACACTTCGAAATAAGAATACCGCAGCGGTTAAAATCACCGGAGTTAGAACCAAGAAATACAGGGCTTCCCCTAAGGGAACAAAAATGCTAATCAGGGCCAAAGGCGCGCCCAGTATAGCAATCCACGTAAAGTGAGCAAGAGCTAAATTTTGCCCTCTCATGCTTTCTTCTTCGCGCTCGAAGGCATAGCCAACTGCACTAGCCAAAAGCAATTTAAATATCAGGTATAAGCCGGAAAGCAGTAAAACTCGAAAATAACTAGCCCAATCGAAGAGCAATAGCGACTCTTCCTTGCCTTGAATTTTAAGAGCCACAATTACCAGTGGAAAAAGAATCCATGCCGATAAAATCATCAGGCGATCGGCATTTAAAGTAACCTTCCCGCTATTAAATTGAAGACTAAACTCTTCGGCTGATGATTGCCAAGGAAAGCGCAATAATTGAGACACTCGGGCCTGATCAATAAAGCGAGCCAGAATCAATAAGATTCCGGCCGCTAAACTGATTATAATCATCCAATCGGTTACCCGATTACTTAATTCTGCACCCATGGCGCAAAGGTAGCCTATTGCTTAGTGAAACGTACTTGATTGCCGCCTTGATCGCTTAGCACATAAATACCTGCTGGTAGACCGCTCACATTAAGCTCCCAGTGCTTATCGTTCTGCTCCACAGCTTCGATTTCGAAACTTTTACCATCCGCTGTAAAAGCTGTAAAAGGAGCCTTCAAGTCTGTGCTTCCAGCTACAAATAGCTGGTCATTGGCCGGATTTGGGTAAGCCGCAAGCTTTTGCACTTCAAACTCACCTAAACCAATTCCGGAACCTTTGTTTAAACTAAGCGACTGAGTAACGATTACATCGCCAGAAGTATTTCCATTCTGGTTTGCAAAGTTAACGGCCGTATACACGGTAGTTTGATCTGGCGCTTGCTCTGCATCCCAATCAAAGGTCCAAGTGTTTACACCAC
>CATMQD010000029.1 GCA_950073045.1 uncultured Flavobacteriales bacterium
GATGTATTACCCGATAAATATGGGAATGCCCTTATCAATCAGTGGTTAATTCGAAATAAACGTGCACCTAATAGTATCAATCCGGTTGAAACCCTATGTTTCATTGGAAACCGAGGAATGGGTGCCTTGGAATTTGAACCAACAATTCCCAAAGCTGAAAACAAGGCATTAAAACTTGAGCTCGCAGAACTTGTAGATATTAGCGCCAAAATTTTAAATGGTCGGCAGGAGTTCCTAAGTCATTTAAATGATGATGAAGAAAAAGCAATGCAATCCATCCTAAAGATTGGCACCTCTGCCGGTGGAGCCAGAGCTAAAGCTCTAATCACCTATAATGAGCAAACTAAAGAGGTGCGCAGCGGACAAGCTAGTGCCCCAAAAGGGTTTGAGCATTATTTGATAAAATTCGATGGCGTTTATGATGAGCAATTTGGTAGCAGCCAAGGCTATGGTCGAGTGGAAATGGCTTATTATAAAATGGCTTTAGAAGCCGGAATCCATATGATGGAAAGTCGGCTCCTTTTTGAAAACGATCGAGCTCATTTTATGACCAAGCGATTTGACCGAAAGGAAGGATCGGAGAAGCTACATGTTCAAACCTTTTGCGCCCTTCGTCATTTCGACTTCCAAGATATCGGCCTATTTTCCTACGAGCAGCTTTTTGAGACCATGCGGATGTTAGGTCTTCCCTACCCACAGGCCGAACAGCTTTTCCGAAGAATGTGTTTTAATGTAATGGCTCGCAATTGCGATGATCACACTAAAAACTTCGCTTTTTGTTTAAATCAGAATGGAGAATGGAGCCTCTCGCCTGCTTATGATATTTGCCATGCTTATCGTCCCAATAGTCTATGGGTTAGTCAGCACTGCTTAAGCGTAAATGGTAAAAGACAAGGTATTGGTCGAGATGATTTATTCACCATTGCTCGACAAATGAATATCAAAAAGCCCAAGCAGATAATTGATCAGATTTCGCAAACCCTTGCGAATTGGTCGAATTTCGCTGATGAGCAAGGTGTTGACCCAGATTTAGCTACCTCAATTAATTCCACTTTACTGATTCTGTAATCGCTTTAATCCAATATCCTTTTTTAATATCCTTGTGGATTATTCAGCTTTGAATACATGCAATTTTGCTGGATAAGACTTAGGTTTGTTAGAATCATCATAAACCAGCCCCATGCAAGAGTTCTGGCATTTTCTCGAGCTTATATTTCTGATCCTAATTGGAATCCAGGTTACCTACAGTCTAATTTTTGCCTTGGCCGCTCATTTGCCAAGGAAAATCAAAAGACAAAACGAAAAACAGCATCGTATTACCATTTTAATTCCATCCTATAAAGAGGATGTTATTATTCTTCAAACCGCTCGCCAGGCTTTGGACTTAGACTACCCTACGGACTTAATGAACGTAGTGGTTGGCTCTGATCAGATGAAGCCTGAAACAGTGGAAAAGTTAAGAGCGATGGGTGCTGAAGTGGTGGTTATGAATTTTGAGCATTCCACGAAATCGAAGAACCTTTTAGCTCAGCTAGAATCACAAGAAGGAAGTAAATGGCCCGACTATTTTTTAATCCTCGATGCCGATAACCGCATGGATAAAAATGGTCTACAGGAGACGAATTCAATAATCCGAGCGGATATACCAGTATATCAGTTGCACCGCACCGCTAAAAATGACAATACCAATTTAGCCATACTAGACGGTATAACTGAGGCCATTGCAAATAATATCTTTAGAGAGGGTCATCGAAACTTGGGCATCTCTAGTGCTTTAATTGGCAGCGGAATGCTTTTCGAGGCTAAGCTGCTTAAAGAAACCTTGGTGAATATTAATAAAGATTCTGCCGTTGAGGATAAACTTTTTGAATTCTATCTATTAGAAAATCGAAAAACGATTGAGTTCATTCCGGATATTCCCGTTTATGATGAAAAAGTTTCGCAAGGGAAGAATTTTAGCAACCAAAGGAAACGCTGGATAGCTGGTCAGTTTCATGCTTTTCGCGTGTTTTTCTTTCCAGGGATAAAAGCCCTTTTCCAAGGAAATATTGGCTTTTTTGACAAGATGTTGCAAATGGGTCTTGTGCCCAAACTACTATTTGCCGTATTGCTTGGCCTATTAGCGGTATTGGCCTTTGTTTTAAAAGCGGAACACGACTTATGGTACTGGTATTTGGGACTTTATGCCTTCACGCTTTTTATATGCATCCCTCGATCTTACTTTAAGTGGAAGAATATTGGGATTCTCTTTGAACTTCCCAAAGCCGCTTTTTTTATGGTCTTAGCCATTTTAAGAATTAAGCGCAATCAAAGTGTTAAACAATTCGAGCACACGCAAAAGGAGTTCGTTCCGGAAGAGGAAGGTGAGAAACAGGCATAAAAAAATCCCGTTCGATAATCGAACGGGATCTAATAATCTCTTCTTTTAGGAAAGACTAGTAACGGTCGCGACGGAAACCGCCACCACCACCGCCTCCGCGGTAGCCTCCACCATTACTGCGCTCAGATTGTGGACGAGCCACTTTAACCGCCATATCGCGGCCACGCAAGCTGGAACCGTTCAGAGCTTCAATAGCCTGATTTCCTTCATCGTCAGAAGGCATTTCAACGAAACCAAAGCCTTTTGAGCGGCCGGTTTCACGATCGGTAACGATCTTTACTGATGATACTTCACCAAAGGATTCAAAAGCTCCGCGAAGCTCATCTTCCTGAACACCAAAGTCCAGGCTTGCAACAAAAATATTCATAGAAAAAAATAAAAATTAAAAATCTCCCTCTCGGAAGCGGCTGCAAGATACGATGATATTAAGCGCGTGGCTTATATGAATAAAGAATTAACAATTAGATAGCAGAGCGTCTTTTATACTGTATAGTCAAAATCAGCAAAGCTATACACAGTAAGACCTGTAGCCCATTATTCCATTGAGGCGAGATTGCGGAAAACACGAAGGCAATCAGTAACCTGAATAAAGAAAGAGAAGCTGTAAGTAGAAAAAATGGATTTTTTTCGGCCTTAAAAGACACAAAAAGAAGCATAAAGATTGCAGTAATCAGGAAATACCAATAAAAAATATATTCCTGCTGCAAAGCCCAGAAATTAATGGAACTTACCGAAACTGGCATTCCAGTCGCTATAAATCGCGACCAAAACCAACAAGTGGATTGTAAGGTAATATTCCATAACTCCACTAAAAAAAATGTAAATATTGCGGTTTTAACGACCCAAGGCTTGAAGGCTAAGTACCTCGAAATCTGTAGGCTCTTCTTGAGGGTAGCGGTAGAGGTAGATTTCCTTTTCCAAATCTTGATTGTCGACATATTTAATCTCCTTGCGCAATAAACGACCAGCAGAATCAAAAGTACAAAGGCTACTTTTTAGGGCATTATTGGGACTGCCAGTATAATACAAAGTTTCGATTTGGTAATCACCATTATCCCAAAAGCTAAAATGCAGCGTTTCTTTAAGCTGCTGCCCTTTTGAACTCAGGTCCATTACTAAAACATTATTCAAGAGGCTATCATTATAGGCGTAGGTGGCAAGACCTATTAGCTGATCCTTTGCATAAAGCTCTTCCTTTTGTAAATGGCCTAGTTTATTGTAGCTTAATTTCAAGGTTTTAGTTTGGATACCGTTTACGTAAAGTTTCACTTTTAGAAGCTTAGCATCCTGATCACGGTATATGAAAACAGTTTCCTTTAGACTATCTCCTTTTCGGGTGGTAATACGATTTAGTTGGGATAGGTTCCAATCGTAAGTGGTGGAAATACTTTCTCCACTAGCACATAACTGATTATGCTCAAAAAGACGATTATCTTTTAAATTGATACGACTTTCACTGCCATCATAGCGATATACTCGAAGCTGATTCTCTCCTTGCCAAACAAAGCGATCCACCCCTTGCCAAAGTCCATCAGAGGTATAATGATCTTCTTGATATAAGAATTCCTCTACCTGCTTACCAACCGCGATATACAATGTATCTTTGGACTGGTTTATTTGGTAGTGCAGATGTTCCTCCCAGGTAGGAAGCTTGCTCACTTCTGTATCTAGAAGCAAACTGGAGGTTTGAGCGAAGCTTGCAGAGATGCTCAAACTACACAATAAGATTTTATAGGTCTTTTTCATAGTACTCAAAAATACCTAGAGTCTAAGCTACTTATTTTCAATACCTATAAACATTTCAACAATTAATTTTTAATAACACAAATTACGCGTTTTTCACCTTAAAAAAACTCTTTTACAGTTATTTACAATGTTATTTTTTTAACGAGCCACTCGTTTATTTAGAAATAATTAATATCAATGTTACTTGTGGGAGCAATTTAGAGCCCCTAATTTTGAATCAAAGTCCTAACATGAAGAAAATTTCAAACCTAGTATTAGCAAGCTTAGTAATGGTTGCTTGTCAGAACCCAAGCTCTGAGAAAGAAAGCAACACTAAAGCGAAAGACGATTCCCAAGCAGCGAGCACGGAAGAGACCAATACCAATCAGCCACCAGCAGTACCAGAAAACGCTAAAGTATTTTTCGCAAACCTTCAGGATGGCGATACACTTAGCAGTCCTTTCTTAGTAGAATTCGGCATCGAAGGCATGGAGGTGGAACCTGCTGGCGCTGTGAATGAGGGAAAAGGTCACCATCATATTATCATCAATAATCAGTTTATCGAATTTGGTGGAACCGTTCCTAGTGATAGCGTTAACATCCATTACGGTAAAGGTCAAACTAGCGATAGCTTAGACTTAAATCCAGGCAAATACTCATTAACCATGCAGTTTGCCGATGGTTATCACCGATCTTACGGAAAGCAACTTTCTTCTACAATTAAGGTAGTTGTGAAATAGAACAGCTTATTCAGTATTAAAAAAGCCGCTTAGTTCACTATGAATAAAGCGGCTTTTTTTAGATCCCATATACAGCATAAAAAAAGCCACCCTAAATGAGTGGCTTTCTTTAAAATATGGTAGACCCGAAATTATTCTACGATAATTTTCTTGGCGTTTACTTGCTTACCGTCTACTTCAACAACAGCAAGCAAAATACCTTTAGGCATGTCGCTTAGGCTGATTTCAGTGCGTAGATCAGATCCTGAAGCATTGTAACGCTGGTAGTGTACAGTACGACCAGTAAGGTCAACAAAGCTTACAGTTACAGACTCTGAACCTTTAAGGTTATAAATATTGGTATAGTAAGTTTTACCATCTGAGTAAGAACCGTCTAATACAGGAACAGAACCCTGAGTAAACAATACATTTTCAGCTAGACCTACAGAACCACCATTAGGATCGTAAGCAACGCTTTCACAGCTAGTGTTATTGGTAGTATCGCTTTCAGTTACATTGCTCCAGTTTGGACCTAGAGCGAATGTTCCACCACAAAAATCAACATTCATAGCTGTTCCATTGCTGATGTTTAATCCACCAAAGCCAATTGAACGACTTTCGGTATCATTGGTATTCATGGTAGCACCAGTAATGGTAAATGCGATTGGCACTTGCTGACCGTTTTGGGTGGTTACCAAAAGATTACCATTCAATAATGGGTAATACCAAACCGTATCATTAGTAGTTACAGCTTGAGTTCCAAGGTTGGTGATAGTTACATCAAAATCGAAACTTAATCCAGGTCCCAAGGTAGAACCAGCGGATGGTGAAGTCATATTAATTGACAGGTCGTTTTGAGCACTAACAACAGAAAGACTTAATGCTAAAGCCAAAGTGAGTACTATTCTTTTCATAGGAATTATTAAAGAGTTAGACGTCAAAAGTAAGGCTTTACAAGCGTTTCGCCCAATACTTAATGTCAATGATTAATTTTTAGATACTTTTTAACCTTTAGTTCCTCCCTTTTTCATCCTCATATTGATGATTTCCACTACCAAAGAGAAAGCAACAGCAAAATAGATATAACCCTTGCTGATATGTTGGTGGAATCCTTCTGCGATAAGCATTACCCCAATTAATATTAGAAAACTTAAAGCCAATACCTGCAAAGTGGGGTGCTTGGCAATGAAATCGGCAATCCGCCCCGCAAAGATGAGCATCACAATTAGCGATACTATTACCGCCATAATCATAATTCCGAGCTCTTCCGTCATGCCAATTGCTGTTAGAATAGAGTCGAAAGAAAAAACAATATCTAGCAAGGCGATTTGAATAATTATACTGGCAAAGCCTTTTCTAACAGAGCTTTTTTCTTCTTTTTCCTTATGACTCTCCCCTTCCATTTTATGATGGATTTCGGAAGTAGATTTAGCAAGAAGGAACAAACCGCCCGCTAGTAAAACTAGATCCCGGCCTGTAAATCCCATCTCAAATACTGTAAACAACGGTTCGGTAAGTTGAATAATCCAAGTGATTCCGAAAAGCATTGCTACCCTCAAAACCAAAGCCAAGGAAATTCCGGCAAACCTTGCTTTTGCTTGATTCTCTTTGGGAAGCTTGTTTGTTAAGATGGAGATAAAAATGATATTATCGATCCCCAATACAATTTCTAAAAGACTTAAGGTTAAAAAAGCAATTAGACCTTCGGTACTTAAAATAGCAGAAAAATCCATGTTTTAGTTTAATTGGTTTTGCAGAGCCTGTTCATCATTCATACGATTTTGCAATTGGGCAGCGTAGGTGCGAGCAGTTTTGTTGCCGTATTTCGAATAGGCATTTTGAGCCCAAGCTTTTGCCTGAGTAAGATCTCCCAGAACTTCGTAGGCAACGGCAATATTATAAGCCATTCTTCCTCGATCTTTTTGTTCCGTTGCTCTTGGAATTCCTGCTTCCCAAACGGCAATCGCTTCTTTCCACTGACCAACTTCGGCCATTCTGCCGCCTTCTTCTAATTCTGGAGACTCTTTAGATTTTGTATAAAAAACTCTTCTTAACGTTATCGGCATGGGTGCTACTTTATAAGCATAATCATGACCTATTTTACCACAAAGATGACGCACTGCATCTGCACGAGAAATTAAAGCAGCAATCGCTCCGGCCTTGCTATCTGCAGCACCTTCCCACGTATTGGTTTGTGAGATCATCTGTTGATCAATCAATTCCTTGTTTCTAGGATTGTAGAATCTTAAACCTACTTTGATATTACCAACTCCCTGTGCATACCATTCGTCCACTTCTATTTCACGTCGGTTTTTACCCTCTCCTACTTTGCGTTTTACCTTACGTTTACCTTCGGTAATGATGAAATCGCTATCCATCACCTCTAATACAATTAAAGCATCTGCTTGGTAGCGATTGATCATATTAAATTGTAAATGCTCAGCTAGTGGATCTGGAAATGCGGCAGTTAAGCTATTTCCTTCCAAACGCTCTGAAGCTATTAGCACTTCAAAACGTGGTGAAGTTTGTAAAGCATTTTTTAAGCTATTTAGTGCCTCCTGAGCGGCAGCCTTATCCTGGGCCGGCATTTCACCTGTTAAAACTCCTTCTCCAATATTCAACCAATTGTCTCGCTTCGATGGTTTGGTGCGGTCAACTAAGAGGATGGTCTGGATGCTTTGATCAATGGCCAAATCGGCTGGGCGCAGGGTATTAATCATTACTGGCTTCTGGCCTCCACAAGAGCTTAAAATAAGGGCTAAGGCAAAAGCAGCAAATAGTACTTTTTTCATATTTAATTGTTTGGTTCGCCGAAAAAGCAAAAGGCTTGCCAATTACGACAAGCCTTAAAAAAATGCTCCTATAAATTTGAATATTCCTTTCCGTACATGAGCATTTGCTCCAAGAAATCAGTTGGATACTCTATTTCAATATCAATAATTTCATCACCATCCATGATGGGCTTCATTGCTGGTTGAATAAAACCTTGATATGGTGCAATATTTAATTTTTCAGTTCGGTTTAAAACTTCTTGATGTAATTCTGCATCTACCTGAACACCGTAACGTTCTACCAAGGAACTTCCTGCCTCAAAATCACCTTGAGATTTGATTCTCTGAATTTCACGCAACTGCTCACCAAAAATCTCACGAAGTGCTTCGTAATCATTAATTACGAAGTAGGTTTTACCATCAATAACCTTACGCTCAATTACATTCGCTTCAGCACCCATCTCGAAGGCCCAAGCGGCAATTAGCTGGCGGTTTCGCATGTGATCTTCCTCAATTACCTCACCTGGTTTTAAGCGACGTAACTGTAACATTAAACCATTACGGATATAATTATCGTACTCGGCTTTTCCTGCTTCTAAACTCTCCATTAGACCTAAATCCAAAATCTTCTGATCTAAGATGAAGTACAGCGCCACTAAATCAGCACGAGCTTCCTCGAGAGTACTGGAATAGTTTTTTAAAGTGGCGTGTGGAGACCCAACACCCGGCTCTAATTTACCAGAAGCATGACCTACAACTTCATGAAGCGCGGTGTGCATTTTGGAGCTTACCGCACTGTATTTTTTAGCACGCTCCAATTCCTCGGAACTAAAGGCAAATTCTTCTAAAAAGCCCTCACCTTTTGCGTTTTCATAAGCTCCTTCGATATTAGTTAAGCTGATAGATTTAGAACCATGTTGCTCTCTAATCCACTGGGCATTAGGAAGGTTAACACCAATTGGAGTCGCTGGTGTTGTAGCACCGGCTTCACCAACCACATTAATCATACGATAGGAAACACCAACTACATTTTCCTTTTTATGGAGATCCATAATTGGGCTATTATCCTCAAAATATTGAATGTTCTCAGAAATTACAGCCATTTTCTCGCTGGCATCCATATCCTTTACTTGAACAACTGTTTCGTAGGTGGCTTTATAACCTAAAGGATCGTGATAAACCTCAATAAAGGAATTGATATAATCTACTGTACTGGCCGTGTCATTCACCCAAGCAATATTATACTCGTCCCATTTTTTTAAGTCGCCACTGCGATAGTAATCTATTAAGAGTCCTAATGCCTTGGCTTGTTGTTCATTCTCAGCAACTCCTTGTGCTAATTCTAACCATGCAATAATCTTAGAAATAGCGGCACCATACATCCCATCTACATGCCAAACCTTCTCTACCAGAGTTCCATTTTCGCGAACTAGTTTCGAGTTTAGGCCATAGCTGATAGGACTTGCATCGCCTTCAATGGTTTTAGCCGCATAAAAAGCACTTGCTTCATCGGCAGTAATATCTGGATCATAAAAATTTACAGCGGAGGCCAAGAGTAAATCCTGATTAGGATCCTTACTTACTCCTTTAGCGTCTTTATCATTAAAAATCACCTCAAAGGCTTCGGTGCTCAAATCTGCACCAGCCTTAGTGAGTAAAGCTTGTAAATATTCCTGTGAAAAGCCCGCTTCAATTTTAGCGTGGCTGTAGTGATGATGGATACCATTACTAAAAAACACTCTTTTAGCATAAAGCATAAAGGAATCCCAATTCTCGCCCTGCTCATCTTTCACATTGTTTATGATGCTCTCCAAGGCTTTCCGAATCTCCAAGTTATGGCAATACTGTTGGTCCCAAAGAATATCTCTACCCTCTAAACCGGCTTGAGTTAAATAGTAAGCTAATTTTTTTTGTTGCAAGCTTAGTTTGTCCCAACCTGGAACTTGATAGCGTAAGATTCTCAAGTCTGCAAATTGCTCGGTTTGCCATTGAAATTCTTCTGTAGTTTCAGTCATTTCTGATTGATCTTTTTCAGTCTTATTATTCTTCTCTTGTGGATCGGTGCAGGCCTGATTTAAGAAAAGGGAAATCAGGGCCAATAGGCCAATTTTTCTCATGATTTTGATTTAGTGGCCCGAAGATACAGCTTAAAGGTGTATCAAAGTGAAGCGGAAATCCAGTGGATCCAATTCAGTCAAAAGCTTAGTAATTAAGTCGCGGCCATAATCAGAATAGTACGGACTTAAATTGTCATGCCTTTCCTGTAAAGATGCCTTTGGAAATAAAGCGTAATAAATCCGATCTAACTTTTCCATGGCCTCCTTACTGCGTCTCTTTTCAGCACGAATAAGCTTCTTCCGCAAATTTGCTATTCCATTAAGCTGCTTCTGCCTTTGAGCGTTTACAGCTCCAAGCATACTTTGATCGGTTAATTGAGCAATTTCTTCCAACTCCTTAAACATGTGCTCTAATTTTTCATCAAAGCGACTGAGCTCCGCATCTTCTGGAAAACGCTCCTTTAAATAGCTGCTTTTCAGAGATTCTAAACCTTGAAATAAATCAGTAACCTTTAAGCCTAAATCCTCTAATCGATTGCTCCATTTTGCCGGACACAGCAAAACTGAGTTTCTTAGAATTAAAAGCGGAAAGGGTACTTTTTCGGCTTCAAACATAGACTTTAGCTGAAACCAGTAGGCTAATTCTCCACCCCCGCCGATATAAGCAAGATTAGGCAGAATTACTTCTTGATATAAAGGCCTTAAAACTACATTCGGACTAAACCTTTCGGGATAAGCTTCAAGCTCTGCTTCGAGTTCAGCTGCGGTAAATTGAATTTCTGTATTTAAAACTAACCACTTATCGCCCTTTCGCTCAATTCTTTCTCTTGAACCTGGTTGAAGGTAAAATAGATTAATCTCTCTCGGAAAAACCTGAGTAAAATAGGCTTGCTCTAGTTCATCACTTTGACTACTTACCGCTTCATGAATTTCATTCGAAAAAAGGTCCTTCTTGAAATGTGGCAACATCAATTGTTTGAGATCCTTACGATTAGCATCCACAACTACTAAACCTTGCTCTGCAAATAACTTGTTTACCAGGTAACGAGTGGCCTGACTGAGATTGGGATGTTCGTGATAGGCATCTCTAAAAATTTGGACAATTTCTGCTGCTTGTAAACCTGGACCTAAATGTTCTTCTAATTCGTCAATAACCTTTCCAAAGCCAAAGGGAGGCATCTCCCCTACGGCCCCTTTTAAATTATTATGCCAACGTAGTTTTCCTCCAAATAAATTGATGAAGGATATTTCTTCAAAATCATGGTCTTCACTTGCCATCCAATAAATAGGCACGAAGTTCTGATCTGGATATTCTGCCTTGAGCTTTTTAGCCAGATTAATGGTGCTTACTATTTTATAGATGAAATACAGCGGACCACTTAAAATATTAAGTTGATGGCCGGTAGTTACCGTGAAGGTATTAGTAAGGCTCAGGCTCTCGATATTATCCTTAAGCAGCCCATTAATTTCAATAGAGCATTCTTCATACTGCTCTTTTAAAGAGGCCACCAAGGTATTTCGAAATTGTGGGGAAAAATCTTGTTTAGCTTCCATTCTGGCTTTAAATGCCTGAAGATCGGGGAAGTCTGAAATAAACTTTTTTATGGAATCCTTCTGATCTAGATAATCAAGGATCAAATCATTAAAATATCCGGTTTCGCGGTAGGGAATACACTCCACTTCTTTCATGCAGCAAAAATACTATTCTGTTGGAAGCTTCTATTTAATAGAAGATCAGATAAAGCAATACAAACAAGTAAATGGCCCAAAAAGGTTTAAGGCTGTGAGGATCGGAACCAAAAAGAAACTTGGTTATCCTAAAACAAAGTCCTCTATTGGTAGCAATCCATTGATATAAAGAATCGCTTAGGTTTCTGAAAAGCACATTTTTCTGGTAACTCCTGTGTAACCATTTAAACTTTCCCAGTTGAAAAAGACTTCGATAAGCGGCATCTGGACCATTATAAACACGACCATCGGGCTCAATAAAACGTACCGCTTCTTTAAAGTATGATTTATCTATATCCGAAAATTGGGAGTTTAAATCCTGATAAGCAATGAATTGAAATTTATCCTTGCTGAGATTTTGCCAATAATTAATCCAATATTCACAGAAGGCACATGTTCCATCCCAAATCATGCTCGCCTCTGTTGGAGGATTATCTGTTGTTCGAATTTTACGAAACACCTGTTTTTTCAGGCTAAGATAAGGGCTTAAGCAGTTTGTTTCTCCAGATTAAGAGCAAACTTTGAATCACTATCGCGAAGCATTTTACCTTGACTTACGGCTAAGGTCCTGCCCTTTTGATTTACGTATTCTTTAACTTCTAAAGCAAGCTGTAACAAGTTTGTCATATTGGTGTGTTTTCCTCAAATATAGAAGCTTTCAACAAGAAATTCAAGGAAAATAACAAGCTTAAAGCCAATAACAGCAAGAATCTTGGGGTTTTTAAATAAAATTTGATAATCAATTTCAAACAAACATTATCTAATTTTATTAAAGCCAAATAGCTATTAATGAAACAGTTTGATTCGCTGATTTTCCTCAGAACCCCAAAGCTCAAGATAAGCCATAGCAAGAAAAACTACTACTGCGGAAAAGTATCTAAAGCACGATTATAGGCCGATTCAAAGGCTAGCATATCTACACCATGCTCTACATTCTTTGCATTAAAATAGCTTAAAAGCTTCTCGGTAGGCATATTACCAATCAGGTCATCATCTGCCATTGGGCAGCCACCATAACCTTTAATAGCACCATCAAAACGGCGGCAACCTTCGTTGTAGGCCGTTTCTACCTTCTCGCGCCAGTTATGAGCATGGGTATGCAAATGCGCCCCGAACTCTACCTGTGGAAACTCTGGGATTAATTTGCCGAATAAATGACTTATGCTCTCTGGATTTGAAGTACCAATGGTGTCTGATAAAGAAAGGATCTTTACGCCCATATCCGCCAAAGCACCGCAGAAGTCCTCCACGATTTCTACCGACCAAGCTTCACGATATGGATTTCCAAAGCCCATGGAAACATAAACCACTAATTGCTTGTCTTTAGCGGCACTTAAATCCAATAAGTCCTTTACCAAATCTCTGCTCTGAGCAATGGTTTTATTGGTATTACGTTTTTGGAAAACTTCCGAAACCGAAAAAGGGTATCCCAAATACTGTATAGGCTCGTGTGAAGCCGCTTCTTGTGCTCCTCTTAAATTGGCGACAATTGCCAATAATTCGGTTTTCGTTCGACTAAGATCTAGTCCTGCTAATACCTCAGGAGTGTCTCGTAATTGTGGAATCGCCTTGGGGGATACAAAACTTCCAAAGTCTAAACTATGAAAGCCCACCTCCAGTAAGTCCTGGAGATAGGCTATCTTTTTTTTGGTGGGAATGAAGTCATGAAGCCCTTGCATGGCATCACGTGGACATTCCACGATATCAACATTATTGGTAGTCAATCTTCGCGTTTTTTTGAGAGGTGATGCGAAAATACTAGCAATTTTAGGATTTTGGAACCCTTTTTAAAGCTTCCAAGAAATAGCCCCAAAATTTACCAACTGAGGCGATATTCACTTTCTCATCCGGACTGTGTGGATTTTTAATAGTAGGTCCAAAGGAGATCATCTCTAATTCAGGATAATGCTGACCCAATAATCCACATTCTAAACCAGCATGACAAGCTAAAACTCTAGGCTCTTCCTTAAAAAGCTCCTCATATAGTTCCTTCATCATTCCCAGCATTGGTGCATTTGGATCTAATTTCCAACCAGGGTATGAACCGCTGTGCTCAACTTCGGCACCTAATAAGCGCCAAGGAGCACCAATTGAGTCGGCCATATCAAATTTGGCGCTTTCGCGATCTGATCTTTGCAAAGCCTTTAAGCTCATTTTGCCCTCAGCCAAACTAACGTGAGCCACATTATTACTGGTTTCCACTAAATCCTCTACATCTGG
Source organism: uncultured Flavobacteriales bacterium (assembly GCA_950073045.1). Lineage (GTDB taxonomy): Bacteria > Bacteroidota > Bacteroidia > Flavobacteriales > Schleiferiaceae > Croceimicrobium. The sequence goes on from CATMQD010000029.1 coordinate 13,601, forward strand.
ACTCATACGACGAATACCATCGTGAGTACACTGCAAAGCCGCTGTAAAAGCCTGAAAATCATTATTGATCATTTTCGACTTCGGTAATTCAACCTTATCTACTTTAATCACAATATTAGGATCGGTAGTGGCAAACTCCTTCACCAAGGCTTGTCCTAATTCTTGCCAATATTCCTCGGCTTCATCAGCTTTATTTGCAGGCAATATTACTACAGCCTCGGCTTCACGTGGTATAGCATTGCGGAGTCCTCCCCCTTCGAAATTAGAAATGCTCCAACCGAAAGATTCACTAGGATCGTAAATCATGCGGTTTAGGATTTTATTGGCATTTCCACGACCGTAGATAATATCCATGCCGCTATGGCCGCCAAATAAACCACTAACCTTTACACTAAAGGCTAGCTCTTCAGTGTTAGTAGCTTCCTCTTCATAGCTCCAGCTTACATCAGTATCAATACCACCGGCACAGCCAATGCTTAATTCATCATCATCCTCAGTATCCAAGTTCATAAGGATGTCGCCGCTTAAGAAACCTGGCTGTAAATGGTGAGCACCTGTCATTCCCGCTTCTTCGTCGGTGGTAAATAGCGCTTCAATTGGTGGATGAACAATGTCTTTAGACGAAAAAACCGCCATAGCCGAAGCCACACCAATTCCATTATCTGCGCCAAGGGTTGTGCCTTTAGCCTTCACCCAGTCGCCATCCACATACATATTGATTCCCTGTGTCTCGAAATCAAAATCAGTATCTTTATTCTTTTGGCAAACCATATCTAAATGGGCCTGTAAAACCACCTTGCGGCGATCTTCCATCCCAGGACTGGCCGGTTTAGATACGAGTATATTTCCAATTTCGTCTTGCTTCCACTCCAAACCCTGACTTTTAGCAAAGTCAATCATAAATGCTTGCACTTTTTCTTCCTTTTTAGAAGGACGAGGTACCGAATTAAGATCGGCAAAATGACCCCAAACGCTTTGGGGCTCGAGCTTGCGAATTTCTTCTGACATGCGTCTTTTTTATTGATTTCCTAAAATAAGTGGCAGGCCATCTTTTCCGGATCCAACCACAATAACCTTAGCATTTTGCGATTCTGCCAACTTCAAGGTGGCATCAATTCCTTTCTCTTTCAGAATTTTATCGGTAAGCGAATTACTAATAATCTCATTTGCACGGGCTTTACCCTCGGCCTCAATACGCTGACGCTCAGCTTCCTTACGAGCTCTTTCTAATTTAAACTCATACTCTAAACTTGCCTGCTCTTGCTCTAGTTTACGCTCAATAGCTGCTTTTAATTTCGGAGGTAATTTCACCTCACGGATAAGCACCGCGTCTAAAATGAGGTAGTTTTTATCGAGTGATTCTTTGGTACGAGAGAAAATTTCCAACTGAATGGCCTCTCGCTTACTGGAATAAAGCTCTTCTGAACTGTACTTACCAATTACCTCACGGGCAGCCGAACGGATATAAGGAATGATGATTTTCTCATGGTAATTTTCCCCAATCTCATCATGTAAATAACCAATACGATCCTGCTTGGGATAATAACGGTAAGAAAGCTCTAAGGTGATAGTAAGACCATTACGATCTAAAACATCCATTGCGCTGCGAGCCTCTCGCTTACGCACATCATAGGTGTAAATGTCATCCCATGGCCACTTAATATGGAAACCTTGGCCGTAAACACTTTCCTTATCCAAACCACCTTGAAACTTGCGGAAAATAATTGCCTTCTCTCCTGATTCGATGGTGTAAGTAATAGAGTTCCAAGTGAGTATAACCACCAAAATGGCTACAAAACCCACTATAATTAAATAGGTTGATCTTTGATTCATATTCTAATTATTATGATTAATAATGCCCCCAGAATTTTCGCAGAAACCATTCTAGGCTTAAGCTGACCAAAACTACGAAGAAGAGCCACCATTTGCTTATTAATTCGCGTTTAATCTTGCGCTCTGCAAATTGACCAAGTGCATCAATTTCCTTCAGCTCATCTAACAAAGAAGACCAGTCCTTTAGTTCATAAGCTTTGCCTCCAGTTTTAGCAGATAAATCACTTAAAAGTTCTCTCTTAGCTTGAAGATCTTGTTTTTCCAAGGAATTTTCGCGAACCCAAATGCGGCCCGAATTTTCATAATCGCGGTTACCTAAGGTAGTTTTGGCAGTATAGCGGTAAAATCCTGGCTCTAAGCCATCTAGTTTTAAGCGGTAAAAGTTTGCCTTTCGGCTGAAGCGATACTCGTACTGTTGATTTTGACTGCCCCTTATCATTAAGCTTAGTTCGGGTTTATTAACCATGGCTCCACTTGGATCATAAAGCTTGGCAATCACCTTCGAAGCTTGATTGGCATACAGTTCCTTCTCAAAATCGAGTATTAAGTCCTCTTCCCTTTCCTGCGACTGCAAATAATCGAGCCAAGATTTGAAAAAGCTATCAAAGGCATCGGTATTCTTTTGATGTTTATAATTGTAAACTCGCCAACGCCAGATTCCTCTTCCTAAAAAGAGGCCTATCCTTCGGCCCTTCAACTCTCCACTAAAGGCGATAGGATCACCCAGGTCTAAATCGCCAATACGCTTTTGCAATAAGGTTTCAGCCCAGTTAGCCGCTTGTACACTCCCATAAATCCCTTCTATCGGAGGCCATGAATTTGCTTCATTGCGATAAGATTCTGAATAATCAAATAAGCCGAAGTCAGTGTTCACCTTTCCAAATTGCAGCTCCGATTCTCCACTACCGCCTTTGCTAAAACCGAGTAGACCTATATTAGACTGAGCGCTGGCGAAGAATAAACTTGGAATATTTTGCTCAGCCAATTTATCCACCAAACTCGCATCCCAATCAAAGGCCACAACTGCTTTAGCTTCCTCAAAATCTATGCTCTCACTGTCGCGGATGTATTTAAGATCCCAATTTAATTCAGTGGAAAGAGCTCGGCGAATGGCAGCTACATCAGGGTGACTTCTTGAGCTGTAAACAATAATTTGAAAGGCTTCTTTTAAAACTTCAAAGCCAAGGGCTGCTTTATTATTATCTGGATTAGAATCTTCGCTGCTAGCCTCTATTCTTAGCTGATAATTCTGAAATCCCTCTTCCTCAGCTGGAATTTCAAAAATCAAACTCTCGAACCAGTCTTTTCGGTCGATACTAAATGATCGTTTTTCCAATTGGGAACCTTCGGCATCATAAAGGACTAAATCAAAGGACTGACCTTCCGCATTAAGCGCCTCTAAATCTGCTTCTAGACTTAATATCCGCCCTAAACTAATCCGCTTATTGTAGCGTAGTGCTTTGATGTTTAGATCCCTTTCACGCTGACGATTCCCGTGCATTAAGGAATAAATGGCCAGATCCTGCCCAAGGGATTGCAATTGAATGGGGTTTCGCCCTTGATTATAAATACCATCACTAATTAAAACCATCGCTGCCACTGGCTCGCTATAAAAACGATCGCGACTATCGCTTATAGCTTGGTAAATATTCGTGAAGCCAGTATTTCCAGTGGTATCTTGAAAAACATCTTCTGCAAAAGAATACCAAGATTGTTGGTACTCCTCGTTAAGGCTTGCCTTCAACTGGGTAATGCCTTCTAAAGCTGAATCTAAAAGCAGGCTATCCTTGTGGAAGCGCATAGATTCGGAGCGATCTTCTAACCAAATTAAATGAGGCTTAATGCTGTAGTTCTCTCGATTTATAAGGAATGGCTGTAAAAGAAAGAACAGAATCGCAAACAAAGCCAAGAAACGCAAAGCAGCTAAAATCCACGCTTTGGTTCCTTTGTAAGGCGATTGCCTGAAATAGAAAAAATAGATTCCCAGGGCCAAAAATATGGCGCCGGGAATCAATAATATGGGTGAGTAAATAAAGTTAAGCTCCATAGTAGGTGCAGACCTTAGGTCAACATCCCACCATCAACCTGTAAGGTTTGGCCGGTAACATAAGCAGAGAGGTCCGAAGCTAAGAATAAGCAAGCATTGGCTACATCTTCTGGGCTACCACCACGTTTTAATGGAATAGCATCTCGCCAACCTTGAACTGTTTTCTCATCAAGCTTGTCGGTCATTTCGGTTTCGATAAAACCTGGGGCAATCGCATTACAACGGATATTACGCGATCCTAATTCTAGGGCAACAGATTTTGTAAAGCCAATAATACCCGCTTTAGAAGCGGCGTAATTAGCTTGACCAGCATTACCCTTAATTCCTACTACTGAACTCATGTTAATGATGGATCCAGAGCGAGCCTTAAGCATGGTACGTTGAACGGCCTTGGTCAAATTAAAAATGGACTTAAGGTTGATTTGCACTACGCGGTCGAAATCCTCTTCCGTCATCCGCATTAACAAAGTATCCTTGGTAATCCCTGCATTATTAATGAGGATATCTATAGTGCCAAAATCTTTTAATACATCAGCTACTAAATCTTCAGCTGCTTTATAATCCGAAGCATCAGAACGATAAGCTTTAGCTTTAATGCCATGGGCCGCTAATTCCCGCTCCACTTCTTCTGCCTGCGGGGCAGATGATAAATAGGTGAAGGCCACCTGACAACCGTTTTTAGCGAATACTTCCGCAATTCCTTTTCCGATTCCTTTCGATGCCCCTGTAATCAGGGCTACTTTACCTTCAAGTAAATTCATGTTCTGTAATTCTAGTCTAATGGTAGCCACTTAAAATCAGCGTGGCGGGGTAAGTTACTAAGCTTATCGATAAAACTTTGGGGAGGCAAAGTTAATTTACGCGCTTTTAAATCAATGAAGGCGCCAAAAACCTCTACTGTAGAGCATAATGTTTCACCACGCCATATTTCGTGTACAAAGGCAAAACGACCGTAATCTTCGCGAACAGCTTGCAATGCGGCGGTCATATAAAGTTCATCTCCAAAGTGCAACTCTCTTCTAAAGGTGGCCTTTTCTTCAAATAGTACTGGTCCGAAACCAGCCGCTGCCATATCCTGCACTTTTATCCCGCGCTCAATAAAAAGCTCGGTGCGCAGTTGAGCTGCAAAATCATAATAAACCGAATGTCGAACATGACCATTGGGATCCAAATCGCTCCAACGTACATGGATTCTTTTACGAAATGGTTTTTGAATTTCATTCATAAGGCAAAGCTACAATCCTTAAGGAAACTTAGAGTCTATAGGTGAAGCCAAACATAGCATTGATACCTTGAGCTCTGTATCCCAAGAAAATATCATAGTCGCTATTCAAAAGATTGCTCAAATTAATGAAGGCGCCAATACGGGAATTGTAATAGTAATCGATCTTCAAACCTAAATCTACATAGGGCTTAAGCATCCCTTCAAAGTTTGGATTTTCATCCTGATGAAAGGCATGGCGAGCACCCACATAATCTAGGTTTAAACCTAAGCCCACCTTTTCGCGATAGGTGTAAGAACCTTCTAAGCTCGCTTCAAAGAAGGGTCGATACCAGGCCAATTCTCCTTCTGCTAAAGCAAAATCGCGCGCTATCGCCGATGCACTTAAAAGTAATTTTTCTTCCCAATTATAGCTTATACTGCCTTTGGCGTAAAATGAACTTAAATCTTGATAACGTACATCCAAACCATAAGTCACCGAGTCTAAATAAAAGTTAGGATCGCGGTATAAAAAGGCATCCGAGCGAAGATTAGAATAACCACCTTCGATATAAAATGAAGTATTACTGCTTAAGATACCTTCCATCGCCACAAAGGCTTTTATGGTTCTACTAGGAACGGTAGTTTGACCGGGAGTAATAAAGGGACTCATCTGGCTTAACTGGCGATAATTATTTCGCTCCAACAAGCCGGTAATTCCTCCTACCACACTTAGAACTTCCGGAACTGCGCGATATCGTAAAATGAGTTCAGGAAAGAAATAGGCGCCACTATTAGATTCAACTGGACGGCTATCATTTGAACCTACAAAATACAAGTTTACCCCAAAATCTAGGGCATACTCATCTTTCTCTACTCGGATGTAGGGTTTTAATTGAAACTGAACGAAATTTTGATTAAACAACCGCGAGCTATCTGCCCCAGTAAACAAACTATCGTATTGATTAGTGAAATAGCCACCATTTAATTCTAAAAACAAATCGCGATCCCCTGCGGGTAAAATCCAATCGGAGTTCAACTGTAAATCATGCTCTTGGGAATTGTAATTATCATACAAATAGCGATAGCCTAAATTCATTTGCTGTAACCAGCCTAATTCCTTTTCACTAGCCTCCTTCAGCGAAGTTTGAATTCCAAAACTTCGGTACCAGTTATAGGGTGCTTCACCTAAATTCAAGGGATCATCATTGGGTAAAAA
>CATMQD010000030.1 GCA_950073045.1 uncultured Flavobacteriales bacterium
GAAGATAATAAAAATTATAATTATTGAACATTATATGAGCATATTGGGGGTAATTTACAAGAAGTGGGGATTTTAGTTGGAGGGTGTCTGACTTGTGAAGAATTAATGGGAGTTATTCACTGGAGATGATGGTATGGAGTGAAAGGAGACTCATTGGACAAGATCAGTTTTGATCATGATAATACAGACTCCTGAAAGTACTCAGCCGCAGTACCCCTAAAATTCATGTCCGAAACTTTGTCGACTTTTCCGGGATGAGGGTTAATGTTGACGACAACGGCTCCGGAAAGTTGTGCCATCTCAGACAGCCAGATTGGTGTGTGGATAACCCCAGAGGTACCGATCACGAGCATGATTTCACAGCTATGGCATGCTTCCTCCGCCTCCAGAAGTGGGAAGCCATCATAGCTCTCGCCGATGAAGCAAACATTTGGACGCCAACTGATTAATTCTTCATCCGCTGGAGGTGACTCCACCCACGATTTGGGAAGAGTCTGTCGCTCACCAGTTTTTAGATTTCTCATTTCTTGAATGCAACCGTGGATTTCAAAAACTTTCTGACTACCTGCCTTGCGGTGAAGACCGGAGATGTTCTGGGTGATGACCCCTTTGAATTTTAAAATCTACGGATCGCTTTATGAGCCCAGCGCACAGTTATTAACCAGCATAGAACTCAACTTCTTAGATGTAAGTAAAGTGGTTTTACTCATTATACTGATACCCTTAGCTTTAGGCCTTTTTGTGCAAAAAAGGTTTCCAAATTTAGCCAAGAAGATGGCGCCCTATTTTCGGATTGGCTCCATCCTTATTTTCATTGCCTTTGTGGTAATTGCTTTCTCCAAAAACTTCCAGCTTTTCCTTGATTATATCCACTTAGTGATTGGTCTAGTATTTATCCACAATCTTCTCGCTTTAGGTACTGGTTACTCGGTTGCTAGTTTAGGAGGCTTAGTACAACGCGATCGGAGAACCTTGGCCATTGAAACCGGTATTCAAAATTCGGGACTGGGCTTAGTTTTTATTTTCGCCTTTTTTGATGGCATGGGAGGAATGGCCTTAGTAGCTGCTTGGTGGGGAATTTGGCATATTGTAAGCGGCCTCAGCTTGGCGAGCTTCTGGTCTCGAAAGCCAGTTGCTACACTTAGTTTCGAAGGTCAATAATGCCTTGCTGATTAGCTAAACTAGCAGTGCGCATGATTTTATCAGTACTGGTGTAGCTAAATTCAGATAGTATAATTATTGCCTTAGGTCTTTCTACTCCAGACAATTGAAGGGATATTTCATTTTTTATACCCTCCTTATAATCACGATTTGTAATTGCAATTGCAAGCATTTCTCCCAGCTGATCATCCGGCAAACCGGTTAAAAAGAAAGGGATCTCTAGATTCAATTTCTGCTCAATCTCCTCTGGATATAGCTTTAATCCACCGCTTAAAACCACATTATCTTGGCGACCTTTCCATCGAAACTGATGTTCATCGAGCAATTCTACTTGATCCTTAGTTTCGAGGTTTTCGATTCCCAAGCTTGGTGCATTTATCACCAAACAATTTTGGGCATTAACTGCAAAGCTTACCGATTTCAGAGCTTGATAATAGTCCTTTCCCAGTTTTCGAATAGCTACGTGTGAGATGGTTTCCGTACTGGCATAACTTTGCCAGAACTGTATATCCAGTTTAGCTTCTAATGCTTCTTGCTCCAGCTTAGCGCTAATGGGACCTCCACCAACTAAGATTTGCTTTGCCTTGTTCCATTCCTTGCGGGATGCCATTAACTGGTTGGGGACTAAAGAAATAAAATCAAGGCTTTCTTCTGGACCTAATTGAGCCAAGGGATTTATTTGTGGATTAATGGGAACGATTTGCGCTTCCGCTAGAAAAGCTCGGATAGCTAACATTATCCCCCCAATTTTATCTAGGGGCAAGGAGAGTCCGATTTTACTATTTGCAGTTAAGCTAAAAAACTGAACACTCATTTGAGCTGAAGCTAATACTGCTGCACGAGGATGCCTAATTAATTTCGCAGGCCCGCTGGTTCCCGAGCTATATACTTCTAAATAGGGTTCTGAAGATTGATACCAGTGCCAAAGCTTGGTCAATTCATTTAAATAGGGCTCAGAAGCATATTTTTTAAAGCTGATTTTCAAAGACTTATTTAATTAATTGATTTTTTTTTATTCGATACCCAACCGAATCCAAACCCTCGCCGTTTCTTTTATACAGTTCCTTATAGATTGGTTTAACAACCATTAGTACCCTGTTTAGTTAGAAAGCGCCGTTACCCTGCGGCGCTTTTTCTTTTTCCTATAAATCTAAAATGATAGCGGGCTCAAGTCCCACTTACCATCAGGCTTAAAAGCCACGGTTCCTCGAACCATTTGCAGGGGGCTTTCCAAATTATTGGTGTATAGCGATCCGGTTCCTAATCCAGAAGCCAAATGGCCATATAAGTTGTAATTCCATTGAGCAATCGCGCTAAGGCCATAATTAGACTCCAAAGCCGAAGTTACCCACCAACCGATGCGGCGCTTTTCCGCCATCTCAATCCATGCTTCCGATTTCTTAAAGCCGCCTAAAAAGGAAGGTTTTAGTATAATGAAGCGGGGATTTATATCATCGAGCAAAGCAATTTTTTCTTCTTCCTTAAAAACCCCGATAAGCTCTTCATCTAAGGCAATGGGCAAGGGCGATTTCCGGCATAAGCGAGCCATAGCCTTATGTTGTCCGGCCTTTATTGGTTGTTCAATAGAATGAATTCGTAGCTTGTCTAAACGCTCTAAAATGGGCAATGCTTCTTGCTCGCTGAAAGCGCCATTAGCATCTACTCGAAGTTGCAATTCATGCGGACCAAACTCCGAGCGAAATTTTTCCAAAAGGCTAAGTTCCTCCTCTATTCCGATGGCGCCTATTTTCATTTTTATCACCAAAAAACCTTGTTCAATACGCTGTTTCATCTGCTCCAGCATAAAGTCCAATTTACCCATCCAGATTAATCCATTAATGGGCTGTCTTTCGTAACCATCAGTAAAATCGCTGGGAAATAAAATGTGGTTCTCACTCTTAAAATCTAAAAGTGCCATTTCCAATCCAGCTTGTATGCTTGGCCATTCATCGAGCTCGCCTATAGTCTGCTCAATTTGTTCCAAGCTTTTAAGTTCTTGGCAGAGGGCTTCTAGTTTATCTTCGTAATCCGGGCGATCATCAGCACTAAGGCCGCGGAGAATTCCACATTCTCCTAAACCCCATTGCTCACCATCCCGAATTTCCAAGAAATAGGAGTCCTTAGTTTTTAGCACGCCCCGAGAGGTACCTGCGGGCTGCTTAAAGTTGAGGGTATATTTTGTCCAGCGTAGCTTCATAGGGCTTTTCCAATGCCAAAAAGCAAGGCAAAAAGCAAAGTTGTTAGGGCCATTTGTTTTAAGAGGGGCTCATAATCTTTTGGACCTTGTGCTTTTAAAACCTTTAGCAAATTGATCACTAAAAATGGTAGCACCACAAAATACATATTTTGCCACATACTACCGGGGTTAATTCTATTGTATAAAAATGCAGCATCAAAGGCTACGATCAATAAAATCGCATGATAGGCTTTTGCTCCTTTTTCCCCTAAACGTAATGCCAGGGTGTTTTTTCCGCTGCGTGCATCGCCTTCACGATCCCGCATATTGTTTAAATTGAGCACGGCAATAGCCATTAATCCTAAACTTGTTGCTGGTAAAAGTACGTCGAAAGACCACTGACCGGTTTGCAGAAAGTAAGATCCTCCTACTCCAACAAAGCCAAAAAACACTAAAACAAACAAATCTCCGAGGCCGGCATAGCCATATGCTTTGTCGCCAACAGTGTAGTTTATAGCGGCCCAAGTGGCTAATAAGCCTAATAAACTAAATCCTAATTGATACTCCCAGCCATAATCTTTACAGGCATAAATACTTAGGGCACTTCCTAAAATAATTGCCAAGGCCGTGAATAATCGTACCGCATTGCGCATAGCCCTAACCGATATTAATCCGGCGGCCGTGGCACGCACTTCACCAACTCGATCGGCGTCCGTGCCCTTTAGGCCATCACCATAATCGTTGGCATAATTGGATAATATTTGATATACCAAAGTGCAGAGAATGCAAAGCAGGAAAATTAACCAATCGAAAAAACCCTGTGATTTAGCTAATAAGCTACCCAGAATTATGCTGGCGAAAGCCAAAGGCAAGGTCCGCAATCTTGCGGCCTGTATCCATACTTTTATACCCGACATCCTCTAATTTGAACCGCAAATATAATCTTCAAGATTACATCCACTTCTCATTACTGGATTCTATGCAATAAGCAAGGTAATCGAATAGCTCATTACAAGCCTCGCTAGGCAATTGCGCCATTCGTAAACTTCCCGCTGCCGTGTGAAAGTGGAAGCTCTTTAAGCCCCTAAACCGCTGAAGGAAACTTTGGGTTTGACTTAAATTTTGAAGTTTATAATTTGGTATTATGATGCGCTTGGGAAAAACAAAACCCTTACGGATTTCAACATATCGGGCATTAACTCTTAGGCTTACACTCTTCCAGTACTTATAGCTTAAATAGCTTACCATTAATAAGAACAGTGGAATGGGAATGTAAAACAATACACTTAGCCCCTGCAAATAGAACAAGGCTGTTAGGGCCAAACTCGGCAGTAAACCTAACCACACTAATTGTTGAATAAACATCAGTCGATGCGGAAAGTAATAGGTGTATTTGCTGCCCTTGCGATCTGGGTAGTGTTCGTGTATAACCCTTAAAAGGCCGCGCGACTTTAAACCAGGGATACCGATTAACTTTCGATCATTTACGGCATGGTTACCGGCCTGCTTCACCTTTAAGGTCCGGTAGCCAATTACCCGGCGCAAAGGATTGGACTCCCAGCGGAAATATTGAATCTTATCAAAGGGAACATTATAACTGTTGCGATTAAATAATCCCGACTCAATTTCTAAGCCTTCATCCGTAAGGTAAAAGCTAAAACCATAGTAGCGTAAAATAGTAGTAACTAAGCTAGAGATTACCGATAGCACCAAAAAGGCCGCAATGGCAAAAGGCAATAACAGCACCCAAGTTGTAAGAAGGCTCTTGGCCGTTTCCTCGATATAAGGCTCAAATGGCTTTATTAGGTAATCTTCAAACTGCCAGATGTAACCGTTTACAATCGCAAAGAGAATTAAGCCCGAACGTAAATGGTTTTGGGTAAAACCCACTTTAAAAAGATCCGAAACTGATAATTTTAAAAGTGGCTCCCGCTCCCCTCTTACCTTGAGCTCCTCTGTACCTTCTTCCTCTTGATACTCATAGCGCTTCTCCATTAGAAAATCGCGAAGCTCTTGAGCATAGGTTTTAGAGAGGGCTGGAATTTGAATTTCTTGAGCGACACTTCCGGCGGTGTCGACCTTTAAGCCAACCAAATTTAAAATACGCTGAATAATATTCTGCTTGGTATTCACTGTTTGAATTCGAGCAAAAGGAACATTGATCTTCTCCTGCCGCAGGACCCCCTTTTCAATAACAAAATTGTCGCCACTTACGTAGAAGAAAAACTTTCGGTATTGTAAGAAGCTATAGATTAAAAAGAAAATAGCGAGGATAATACCCCATCCGCGGTAGCCCATCCCAAGAACTTCGAAGTCCTTTCCCAAATTAACCACCAATACCGCCAACACAAAATTGATCGCTCGGCGTAAATTCTGGAAAAACATAATCGCCACTCCTAATGGAGCCTGACGTTGGGGTTCGTGCAGATTAAGTCTATTCATATTCGGCACTCAACTGCGTAATATGATCGCGAACTTTAATCGCATCTTCCTTCTTCAGGCCTCTAATATCTAGATCACTAGAATTGCCGCCAGCTGTAAAAACCTTAACGGTGGCTAAATCAAATAATCGACCTAAAGGCCCTTGGGTAAATTCGCAATGCTGCACTCGATTTAAAGGAACGGTGGTCATCCGATGGAAAAGCCAACCACTGCGAAAGGAAACATCCTTGGATCGAATGGCATAACCGCGATACTTAAAGCCTATAAACTCTACTAAAAGCACTAAAAGTAAAATTCCCAAAATTGGATATAACCAATAGCCAAAATGTATTTTTCCGAATAAGCTAATCGACGCTCCTATTCCGCTAAGGACCAATAAGAAGAGTACCTTTCCGGTAATCCGATAATAAAGATAATCCCGCTCCAGCAGGTGAAACTCGCGTTCCTCCAGATGAGGGATTTCCGCTATATCAAGTTTAAGATTTCCCAGTAGCATTTAATGTTCTTTGAGATAAGAAAAATAGGATTTTAAAACCTCCGGACTCTCCTTTCGGGGAGTTTTAATTTCGAGAATTGCCAAACCTGCTTTTTCAAAAAAGCGCCTAAGCTCAGTATCTAAGTCGCTGCTTTCATCTACACAAGTGTAAGGCAAATTATACATGGCGGCCACTGCCCCCAAGTTTAGCTGATGTTCCGTTTCCTGAAAACGCTCGAAACTCTCTACCTGATCCGGTCCTTTTATAATTCGAAAAATATTGCCTCCTTGATTATTAATCACCACCACTTTTAGGTTAGATGGCAAGCGATCATTCCAAAAAGCAGCATTGTCATATTGAAAAGCTACATCACCAGAAATCAATACCACGGGGGCCGCTGTAGATAGCGCGTGTCCCACGGCAGTGGAGGTACTGCCGTCGATTCCGCTCGTACCGCGGTTTGCGTAATGCTTTAAATCAGTCCTTTGATCGAACAATTGAGCATAGCGAATTCCGGCACTATTGGCACAATGCAAGGCGGTACCTTTCGGTAAATGGTTTAGCAACACATCATAAGCCTTTAAGTCGCTATACTGGCAATTGGCAATAAATTCCTGATGCTTATCGGCCTTGCTTTTCTCTAAGGCCAATACGTCTTTTAACCACGGATTAGGCCGAGGACTTACCTGCTCGCTTAAGTGAGTGAAAAACCAAGAAGCCTTACAATCGAGGTTTAAGCTTAGTTTATGGAAGGTGTCCTTAAAGATTTCATCTTCTGTAAAATGCCAATGTTCAAAATCCCCTGCCTTGCGGAGATAAGCTTTTACCATTTTACTTACTATTTCACCGCCTAAACTAATTAAAAGGTCTGGTTCTAAAAGCGCGGCATCTTCATCCTTTAGCGTGTTCACCATTCGGTCTATGGAATGTACACCGGGAATATTATTTAGATTGGATATTGTTTCGCTTAAAAGTAAGAAGGGACGCTTTTCCATTAACAAGGCTAAGGCCTTTTCCAAAGCCGGATTAGGACTCATTTGCCCCACTAAAATCATGGGGCGTTCCGCCGCTTCAAATCGAGATTTTAAATCCTGAAAGTCACGCTCATTAAGATGTCGCTCGGTGGCTGGTCTGCGAATAATTCTGAAATGTTCTTCTGGTCCGTTATACTCATTATACAAAGGTTCATCGAAGGGAACATTAATATGGACCGGACCTTTATGGAGGTTTAATAAGGCCTCCTGACTAACCCTTAAATTGTATTGACGAGAGAGCTCATCTTGGGGCTCGCGTATTAAATTGGCCTCACCTAAAATGTGCTTTCCATAAATTCCTTCTTGCTGAATGGTTTGCCCTGCCCCTTGTCCGATCCACTCTTTTGGTCGATCGGCAGTAATTATTACCAAAGGAACCTTTTGATAATAGGCCTCGGTTACCGCGGGTAAAAAGTTGGCTGCTGCCGATCCGCTGGTGCAAATAACTGCCGCGGGCTTGCCATCTTCTAAGGCCATGCCTAAAGCGGTAAACGCCGCTGCCCTTTCGTCGGGAATGGAATAGGTTTCAAATCCTTCGGCCGTACATGCTTGAATTAAGGGAGCATTTCTACTTCCCGGAGCCACCACCAGCTGTTCGCAATGGTGTGCTTTTAAAATATGTGCCAGTAAACGGGCATTGTATAATGAAGAGGTTTTTGCCATGTATTTTTTAATCGAGGACCTTAAGAATTGTTTGCGCTTTGGCTAGGGTTTCTTCCCATTCATCTTGCGCATTACTTTCTGCCGTAATACCGCCTCCTAAATAAAGGGCCAAGGTATTGGCTTTTACAAACTCTGCACAACGCAAGTTTACCCAAAATTGCGCGAAATTGCTATCGGCCTCAGACCAACCAAAATAACCACAGTAAAACCTGCGCTGATACTTTTCATGCTCCTGCAACCATTTCAAGGCCCAAGCCTTTGGTTGGCCGCCCACCGCTGGGGTTGGATGCAATTGCCCTAAAAGTGATTCGAGGTTTTCCCATTTATCCAATTGCGCACTTATTAAAGTGTGGATATGCGCCAAATTCCCAGCTCGCTTTATACCGCTGGCCTCACGCTTTACTGCGCTTAAGCCCGACTGCTGTTCCAAAATATTCACAATTTCGGTGCTTACAATCTCTTGCTCTCGTCGCTCTTTGTCCTTAAATGTGTGGCGTTCTTCCCACTTACGGGTTCCTGCTAAACTGTCTATTTCAATTCTCCCATCTTTCAGGCTCAAAAGGTTTTCGGGACTAGCTCCTAACCAGGTTCCGGTTTCTGGATGGGCAAAGCAGTAAACAGTCGCATCTGGATATTGCCGATCCAAGGCTTGTACTAATTCTAAGGGCTTTTTAAAGCTTGGGCTTAATTGAAATCGAGAAAGCACCACTTTATTACCAGCTCCTTTTTTAAGGTCGGCAATGCATTTATTTAGGAGCTCAATTTGTTGGGCCTTACCAATTTCTGCCTGTGTTTCCTTGCAATAAGTAGGAAGTTCAGGTGCTTTCTCCAGCTCTCGCATTCCCAATTCAATTTTCTGCTGCGAATTAAAATCCACAAAGTGAAAACGTTTGGGAGACTTAGAATCTGCTTGGTAAAAACGCAAAGGCTCCTTCGGCCCTCTATAAGCCAGAAATACCTCATTATCGGTCATGCCTTACTGCTTCCTTTTGGGGATTACCATATTAGTAAGCTTGCAATGCGAAATAAGTTTCCCGGCTTCATCCTTAACTTCAATTTCCCATAAATGAGTGCTTCGGCCTTGATGGATAACCGTCGCGGTTGCTTCTACTACACCATCTGTTTTAGAACGTACATGATTGCAGCTAAGTTCGATGCCTACCACCGAAAACTTTTCTCTATCGATGAGCATAAAACTAGATGCCGATCCTAAGCTTTCGGCCAAAGCGGCAGTTGCACCTCCGTGTAATAAGCCTGCCGGCTGATGAACCCTCGGATTAACCGGCATAGTAGCTTTTAACATGGGAGGGTCGAGGGAAACATCGGTATATTTAATTTCTAAAGTTTCCATCAAAGTGTTTTTATTTCCTTTGTTGTAAAGCCCTAGAATTTCTTCCTTCGTCATAATTCTGATTTTCATCAGCGAATTTAGGGCCCTTGAAAATATTTTTACAATGAAACCAAATAAAACATAGCTATGGCTGAAGCAAAAACCAAAGAGAATGATGCCTCGGTTGAAGACTTCATTAATAGTCTTGAAAATGAGAAGCAACGCGAACAGTCTTTTGAACTCCTGGATCTCTTTAAAAAAATTAGTGGCTCAGAAGCCCGAATGTGGGGTGATAGCATTATAGGATTTGGCCATTATACCTATAAATATGCTAGTGGCAGAGAAGGCGACTGGATGCGAGGTGGCTTTTCTCCCCGAAAGGGGAAATTCTCCATTTATATAATGACCGGCTTTGACAACTATGGGGAAATCCTAAAAGGATTAGGAAAGTTTAAAACTGGCAAGTCTTGTTTGTACATCAATAAGCTAGAGGATATCCATCGCGATAAGCTAGAAGAACTGGTAAAAGGTAGCTTTCTGGGCATGGCCGAAAAATATCCCGAATAGTTTAGGGCCCTCGGTTCAATAGGCTTACTATCTTTGCCATCCCAAAAAATATAGGGATCATGATAGAAATTACTTTGCCCGACGGCAGCAAGAAGGAATTTCCAGAAGGAAGCTCCGCATTAGATGTAGCAAAAAGCATTAGCCATGGACTGGCACGCAATGTTTTATCGGCCACATTTAATGGCGCGACGGTTGAAGCTGGTGATCCCCTACCGGGAAGCGGCGATTTAATGCTACATACTTGGGATAGCCCCGAAGGCAAAAAAGCTTTTTGGCATTCCTCGGCTCACTTATTAGCACAAACCCTGGAGCAAATGTATCCTGGTATAAAGCTAACCATTGGTCCCGCCATTGAAAATGGATTTTATTACGATGTAGATTTTAACGGTCATGAGTTTGGTGAAGGAGACTTTGCCAAAGTGGAAAAGGCCATGTTAGAAAATGCGCGCCAAAAGTCGGAGTTTAAGCTACACCCGGTAAGCAAGGCTGATGCTTTGGCTATATACACTGAGAATGAGTTTAAAACTGAGTTGATTGAAAACTTGGAGGATGGCTCTATTACTTTTTGTGATCATGCCGACTTTACTGATTTATGTAGAGGTGGACATATCCCCAACACTGGTTTTATAAAAGCGGTGAAAATCATGAACGTAGCTGGTGCTTACTGGCGCGGTAATGAGCATAACCCACAGCTAACCAGGGTTTATGGCATCTCTTTCCCGAAAGCAGCTATGCTTAAGGAATACCTAGAATTGCTAGAAGAAGCCAAAAAACGCGATCACCGTAAACTGGGTAAGGAACTAGAACTATTTACCTTCTCCCAAAAGGTTGGTCAAGGTTTACCATTATGGTTACCCAAAGGTGCTGAGTTACGCGAACGTTTAGAGCAATTTTTAAAGAAGGCCCAGCGCACTGCTGGTTACGATCCGGTAATTAGCCCTCATATTGGCAATAAAGAATTATACGTTACCAGCGGGCATTATGCCAAGTATGGTAAAGACAGTTTTCAGCCAATTCATACTCCAGAGGAAAACGAGGAGTATTTATTAAAACCCATGAACTGTCCGCATCATTGCGAGATTTATAAAAGCTCACCTCGCTCCTACCGTGATTTACCCATTCGATTTGCAGAATTTGGTACCGTATATCGCTATGAGCAAAGCGGGGAGTTGCACGGTTTAACTCGTGTGCGCGGATTTACTCAGGATGATGCCCACATATTCTGCACCCCCGATCAATTGAAGGATGAGTTTAAGAAGGTTATAGACCTAGTGCTATACATCTTTAAAACCCTCGACTTTCAGAATTTCACTGCTCAGGTTTCTTTACGAGATCAAGAGGATCGCTCGAAGTATATTGGTAGCGATGAGAACTGGGAAAAGGCAGAACAAGCTATAAAAGAAGCAGTAGTTGAGAAAGAACTCGACTATGTGGTAGAATATGGCGAAGCAGCTTTTTATGGTCCAAAGCTCGACTTTATGGTGAAAGATGCTCTGGGTCGTCAATGGCAATTAGGTACCATTCAGGTGGATTACAACCTACCTGAGCGCTTCGAATTAGAATACAAAGGCTCTGATAATGAGAGTCATCGACCAGTTATGATTCACCGTGCTCCCTTCGGAAGTATGGAGCGATTTGTAGCAGTATTACTGGAACACTGTGGTGGAAATTTCCCTTTGTGGTTGATGCCCACTCAGATAGCAATTTTGCCCATTTCGGATAAATATCTGGAATATGCAAAGAAAGTTTCAGGATTGCTTAAAAATTACGACCTTCGCGCCCTTATTGACGAGCGGGCAGAAAAAACCGGTCGGAAGATACGAGACGCCGAAATATCGAAGATCCCTTATATGTTGATTGTTGGGGAAAAAGAAGCTTCTGATGAAACAGTATCTGTGCGAAAGCATGGAGGAGAAGATTTAGGAGCTATGAGTTTAGAAGATTTAATTAAACATCTTGATACTCAAATCAGCGAGGAGATCGGCGAATTTGAAGTGTAAAATAAATTTGAACTAAAAAGCTTAATTCTGGCAAAGAGATTTCACCACAGGAGAAGAGGTCCAAGAAGAGAACCTCAAGAGGACAAACACAAGATCAATGAAAAGATCAACTTCCCTAAGTTAAGGGTAGTTGGTGAGGACGTAGAACCTGCAATTTATTCCACCAAAGAAGCACTTAAGATAGCCTTAGACCGTGGATTGGATTTGGTTGTAATTACCGAAAAGGCAGACCCTCCCGTTGCGAAGGTTATTGATTACAAGAAGTTCCTCTACGACCAGAAGAAAAAGCAGAAAGAGATTGCTCAGAAGGCCCAAAAAACGGTAGTTAAAGAAATCCGTTTTGGTCCCAACACTGACGATCACGATTATGAATTTAAGCGTAAACACGCAGAAAACTTCCTAAAAGAAGGGTCCAAATTAAAGGCCTACGTATTCTTTAAAGGTCGTTCTATCGTGTTTAAGGATAAAGGAGAAATCCTGCTTCTTCGCTTAGCACAGGATTTAGAAGACCTGGGTAAAGTAGAAAGCCTTCCTAAATTAGAAGGTAAGCGCATGATCATTATGATTGCGCCTAAGAAATAGTTTTTCAGAAACCGAGATAAAAGCGAATAGCAATGCCAAAAATGAAAACTAAATCCAGTGCCAAAAAGCGTTTTAAGCTTACAGGTACCGGAAAGATTAAAAGAAAGCACGCTTTTAAAAGTCACATCCTTACCAAAAAGGAGACTAAACAAAAGCGTAACCTCACACAGTCTGGTTTGGTTGACAAATCCGACGAGGCGAACATTAAGCGTCAGCTTACCATTTAAGTTTAACAAGAGTTATTAATTAACCCTGGGTAAGGCCCCTAAGATTCCTTTTGGAACGCCTTGCACAAAAAATTAAAGAATATGCCAAGATCAGTAAATTCAGTAGCATCTAGAGCTCGCCGTAAAAAGGTGATGAAAATGGCCAAAGGTTACTTTGGTCGTCGTAAAAATGTATGGACCGTTGCGAAAAATGCAGTAGAAAAAGGTTTGACCTATAGCTACCGCGACCGTCGTAACAAGAAACGTAATTTCCGCAGCTTGTGGATTCAGCGTATCAACGCTGGAGCCCGCGAACATGGAATGTCTTATTCCGCTTTTATGGGATTACTTAAGAAAGAAGGAATTGAACTTAACCGTAAAGTTTTAGCCGATTTGGCCATGAACCATCCGGAAGCGTTCAAAGCTGTAATTGATAAAGTGAAAAAGTAAAAACCTTTCGGTTTCTGAAAATATAACCCTGACATTCCTGGAGAATCGTCAGGGTTTTTTTATGCTTAAATGCCAAGTACTGCCCTTGCTATAATCGCCCTCCATTGGAATTAAAGCCCTAATAACTGCCCCCTTGGGATGGCGCAATAATCCCAACTGACCAAATGCTTGATAAGACAGTGCCTCTAATTGCCAAGGCCCACCCTTTTTTAATCGACAGTGCTGTGGCCTGAAAAGGGCATGCTCCAATCCAGTTTCCTCTAATTCATCCAGCGAAAGCGAATTAATAATGCCACTCAACTGCCCTACCCTTTCATTTTTAGGATAGTGATAAATCTCGGCTACTGTTCCAATCTGCAAAAGTTTACCTTGATCTAAAACTGCCAAGCGATCGCAAAAACGCATTAAATCACTTGGCTCGTGGCCAACGATAATAATCCCTTTAGAAATAGGCTCTTCTTCCAAAAAGGAAAGCATCAACTGCTTTAATTGGTAATCGAGCTGACTAAATGGCTCATCCAATAATAAAAGCTCCGACTGGCCAATTAATGCACATGCTAGAGCCACCCTTTGTTTTTGTCCGCCCGAGAGATGCTGCACTTTATTCCGTTTAAAGCTTCGCATTTGAAAGGCTCGATGAACCTTCCCCAAATAAGTCTTTTGCGCAGACGGACTTAAATGGCGGCCCGCTTTCTGAATATTTTCATCAGCACTCAAATTTGGATCTAAATCAAAATCTTGAGCCATTAAGGATACCATGGGATGATTCATTAAACGATCATTACGGTCTAATGCGTAATCCCGGCCTCTAAATATTAGACTTCCTTTATCCGGAATATACCGGGCATCGAGCAATTTTAAAAGGGTGCTTTTTCCAGAGCCGCTAGAACCAATGATCCCCAATCGCTCCTTTTCCAACAAACTGAAGCTGATGTTTTTAAGCACCTCCTTGCTTTCATAAGCGAAGGAAACTCGACTTAGCTTTAATAGGGTAGATTTTTCTTTCATATACCAAACCTTCGGCAGCTGATTATCGTTCCATTTATGAAGAACAATATAATCATGCGCTCTGTAGCTCTACTCTGTTTTATTATTATTCTGAGCTCCTGCTCTAAAAACCAGGACCAAGATACTATTCCCGCTCCTTTGAGCTTGGAAGAAATGATTTTGGAGCAAACGCAAAACGAGCTTTTTTTAGATGCTCTGCATTGCAGCGATATAGATTTAGAGGGTAAAGCCTTCACCTTATTAATGCCCAGCGAATCTGCGCTGCAAGATTTCTTAAACGATTTTGGTGCGGCAGATTTCAATAGTATAAAAGCAAACATCGGCTCATCCTATTTCAATGCCTGGCTTGGTTCCCATATTTTACCGCAAGCGGCCAAAGTAGAAAACCTACACACTGCTTTTATCCCAACCATGGCCATCAATTCCAATAAACAGCCAATCTATATGCATTGGCGCAGGAATAAAAGTATAGTACGCGCTAATGGTTTGTGGATTAACTTCCAGAATAAGGATTTAGAACTGGCACAAGGAATGATCCATGAGATTGACCAAGTTTTAAACCCAGCGACTTTAAGTAAACTAGTTCGTTCGCACAGCGAGAGCTTCAGCATTTTAGAAAGAGCCCTGCGCATTACTGGTCTTTCTACATTGCTTAATAGTGATCAAAAAAAATACACCTTTCTAGCACCTAATGATCAAGCTTTTGACCAGTTTTTCCAAGATAAAGACTGTGGCGACTTAGATGGCTTTATTGCCGATTACGGAACTCCTGCACTAAAAGCACTAATTGAAGGTCACCTTATAAACGGCTCTCAAAAACTAAGTGATCTATCAGGCCGTAGCCAGAATAGTTTAGTATCGAATGCAGGCCTAAACTTCTACTTGGATAATGGCAATATCCATATAAACAGAAACAATGCTGTTGGTGGTAACACGGCACAGGTTTTGATCACTGATATTAGCTGCTTTAATGGTAGTTTGAACATAATTGACGAAGTGTTAAAACTTCCTTAACGATATACGATGAGGCTCCATTTGGAGTTTTATAGGAAACGCTAGCAAATTTAAAATGCTAGTTCCTTTGGAGTAATAGTTTTGTTTGGTTGGTTGAAAAGCCGGATGCGTCTCGCCTGAGACAAGTCCGGCTTTTTTTAGGTCCAACTCCTACCTCTCTAAACCATTCAACGAGTGTTTCTTACCATTTAACGAGAGAATAAATACGTTCATCCCGGAAAATCGACATTTGAAACACAAAATCAACCATCATGAAAAAAGTAAGCCCCCTTTTAGCTTTAATCCTGGTACTCGCTGCTTGCCAAAAAGAGAACAATGATTCAAACTTGGCGCCTGTAGCAACCAGCTTTAATGAGCTAAGTGTTCCGGCCAATTTTAATTGGACCAGCGGTACCAAAATCATGATTAACGCTCGCATCAATGCCAATCCACAACTACCTTTAAACTTAGAGGGTTCCTTCCTTTATGTAATTAATGAGGCGGGAGAAAGAGTGGCTTTGTCTAAAATAAATGCCAATCACCAAGCAAAGTTTAACTTAAGCTTACCCAGTGAGGCTAAAAACTACAAGTTTATGCTTCCTGCCACCGGTGAAGAATGGCCCTTGGAATTAAAAAGCGAGGTAAACTTAAACTTAGCTGATCCTTTAGATAACCCGAATTTTTCTCAAAAGAAACTCTACGGAAAGGCCGCTATTAGCGTTAGCCCTCCCGGAACAAATATCTTAGGAAATGCCGATTTTGAGAATAACATTATATACAGCAATGTTGGCTATCCTTACGATCCTACTACTGGGACTGTAGATGATGGAAAGTGGTATGTAACTGATAATGAATGGTCGCAAACCAACCAAAACGGATCTACAGTTTTTAAAGTAGATAATAACCGCTGGACGCACCTATGGCAGTTCCATACCGTAAATGCCGGCGATAGCATTCACTTTACCGCCGATTGGGGTGGTACTACTCGTGCCTTCTTGTTTTTCTATGCAGATGAAAATTCTAAGAACCCAGTTAGCTTGCAAACTATTGATTTCAGCAATGGCAATGATGTAATCAGTACTATTGTTCCTGCGAATGCCACGGTAGTAACTGCATTGTTTAACCTTTACGATAATGCTTGGATTGATAATACCTTTTTAAGTAACCCTCCTGCCATTACCGATAGTGATAATGATGGAGTAGCGGATAATGAAGATGATTTTCCAAACGACCCAACTCGTGCCTATTTAAGCTATTACCCATCTGCCGGAAGGCAAACCATAGCCTTTGAAGATATGTGGCCTGTACAAGGTGACTACGATTTTAACGATATGGTAGTTAGCCTTGATGCCGAATTAACTAAAGACGGAGACGGAAACTGGGTTACTGCCGAATACACCATTGCCCTAGATGCCTTTGGTGGTGGCATTGAAAGCGGATTAGCTCTTCGTTTAACCGACGGAAATAAAGCGGCAATGTCTAATATTATTGCTTCAGTAAGTGGCGATGCTAGTCTGGACCCTAATGTTGACAATGGATTAATCATCTTTAGTGATCCGGATGATGTGCGCTCAGAATACTATAACAATACCGAGGCGGGCTTAATTAGTACCCCCGACACCCTGCGTTTTACCATTAATTTCGGAACTAATAATGGTGCCGACTTTAATCCAGACTTTTACATCTTCCATCGTTTAGAGCGTGGTCGCGAGATTCACCTAGTAGGCTATAGTGGCACTACTGCTGCCGATGCTAGCTTGTACAATACTGGCGATGATGTAAATGGTACTTATAAAACCGCTGCTGGCTTACCATGGGCTATGGACCTTATCTTGGATGGTGAGAACTTTAAACACCCTTACGAGAAAGTAGATATGATTAGCGCTTATCCGCAATTTAGCACCTGGGCAAGCAGCGGTGGCAACTCTAACCTCGATTGGTTTGAAAACCCTAGCTTAAGCGACATTGTAGACCTCCTACTTTAAGCCTAAAAACTATAAAAAGGGTGCTCCCCTAGGGGAGGCCCTTCTTTTTAAATAAATTAGCCCCTGGAAGGACATATTAATCAATATCCCCAAGACCCATACATTCGCTTTAGCAAGTCTAAAGCTCTGGAATATAAACCAATATGAATTTTTGGTTCATTCACAAGGCTTTAATGGCATTTTACAATTGCCGTTTAAAGGAAATATTATGAAACGATTTAGCTACATCCTAGCAGCAAGCTTATTATTAGGAGCTTGTTCTGAAGATAAAGACCAAAGGTCGGCACCAAAAGTGGCCGAAAGCTTCGATGAATTAGTAGTGCCTACTGATTTTAATTGGAGTAGCAGTAAATCCGCTTTCTGTAAAATTAGCTTCGACAAAACTCTTAATCCTGAGCTGGAGATTGAAGGCTCGGAATTATGGTTGGTAGATGCCGATGATAATCGCTTAGCCCGTGAAATCGTGAAAGGCGAAAAAGTGAAAATGAATATTTCCATTCCTAGTATGGCAGAAGGCTACCGCTTTTACCTGCCTGCTACTGGCGAGTACTGGCCTGCAGAAATTAAGAATAAGGTAAATCTTAGCTTGGCTGATCCCTTTAATATTGACAGCCTGAGTGCCGCAAAAATGCTCGGTAAATCGAATCTCCGTGCCAAGGCACTAACTGGTACCAACCTTTTTGGCAATGCCGATATGGAAACTAATATTCCAAGTGCCAATACCAATGCCGGTTACTACTCTCCTTATAACACTGGGGTAGATCATAATCAATGGCATGTATACGACACTCGCTTTACCCAGCCTACCGTAAATGGTTCTAAGGTTTTTAAAGCGAAGAATAACCGCAGTACCTATTTCTGGCAAAACCACCGGGTAAATCCAGGTGATAGTATTTTTATTAATGCCGACCATGGAGGCAACTTTGCCTATGCCTACCTTTTCTTCTTTTCTAATGAATATTCATCAAGCTGGTCTAGCTATATCCGCGTAAGCTTAAATGGCAATCCTAATGGGCTGGCAACCGTGGTGCCGAGCGGAGTTAACGTAGCCACTGGCCTATTTTATATCGCCAATAGCGCTTGGATTGATAATGCCTTTATGAGCAGTGCACCAGCCATAACCGATACCGATGGCGATGGTATTGCTGATGAACAAGATGATTTCCCAAATGATGCCAGCAAAGCCTATTTAACTTATTACCCTACTAGTGGTCGACAAACAGTAGCTTTTGAAGATATGTGGCCTGTTAAAGGAGATTATGATTTTAATGATATGATCGTAACCTCTAAGATGACTCTTATTAAAGATGCCAATAACGAATGGGTATCTGCCGAGGTAGAGATCGCTTTAGATGCTTTTGGTGGCGGAATTGAAAATGGTTTGGCCCTGCGATTAATGAAGGCCGATAAAACAGAATTTGGTGATTTAAATTTAAGTGTTAGTGGCGATGCAAGCCTAGACCCTGATGTGACCAATGGAATAATCGTGTTTACCGATCCCGATGATGCGAGAAGCTCCTATTATACCAATACCGAGTCAGGATTAATTGCTAGCCCGGATACCCTGCGCTTTACGATAACCTTCGGAGCAAATAATGGCGCTGCCTTTGCTCCTGATTTCTACATCTTCCAAACTACTAACCGCGCTTTAGAAATCCACTTACCAGGATTCGCAGGCACCAGTGAAGCCGATCCCTCCTTGTATAATACTGGAGATGATGTTAATGGAACTTATCAAACCACCGCTGGCCTGCCATGGGCTATGGAACTTGTATTACCCGAAGGCAGCAGCTTTGAACACCCCTACGAAAAAACGGATATGATTACCGCCTATCCAAGTTTCAGCTCTTGGGCCGCTAGCGGCGGATTAAGCAATGCCGATTGGTATCAGATTCCGGTTTTAGGGAGTGTGATTAGTTTGTTGAACTAGTAGTTAGTAGTTAGTATTTAGTACGTTCGTTGCACTCACTTTTAGATTTGATCCTGCTGAAATATTGGCTATTGCTAATTATGCAGATATTCTGTGAACGCGGTTCTCTACCCTCAGCAACCTAAGGCTGATATTAAGAGGCGTTCCCTGCCACTCACTTTTAGATTTGATCCTGCCGAAATATTGGCTGTTGCTAATTATGCAGATATTCTGTGAAATGTTATTCTCTGCCCATTGCAGCCTGCGGCTGATAATAAGAGATCCTTCTTAGCACTCACTTTTAGATTTGATTTTGCTGAAATATCGGTCATTGCTAATTATGGAGATATTCTGTGATTGCTGCTCGGTAAATCGGTGTTTAAGCCATTAAATCTAGCTTCAATCCACCCCGAACTGCCGTAAATGATGCTCAGTATGCTTTTTATGCAATTGTAACCATTGTTTAATGCTAAGCTCCCCGAAGATGGGATGGCCCTGTTTAAAATCAGGATTGTTCTCATAAAAAGCCAGCATACCTACCATTGCCTTAAGTAGCTGATACTTCATTTCCTCAAAATCCTCACTTTTATCGGGAATCGTACCGTACTCCTTCGGAATTTTCGCTCCTGGCAGAATAGGTTTATCAGAAGCTAAAAAGGCCTGCGACTTTTCAATAAACTCCGGCGGAGTAGTCATTTCTACCTCCATTCCAGAATAGGATAATACGAAAGCTTTGCGCAGATGATCCAGCATTTGTACTACCGACATTTCACCAAACTCTCGTGGAGAGTCAGCTTGTAAGGCCTTTAGCTTAACTGGAAAGTCCAATAATAGATAGC
>CATMQD010000031.1 GCA_950073045.1 uncultured Flavobacteriales bacterium
AATAAAGAGCGCCAGCGTATTGCTCAAGAATTGCACGATCGGCTGGGAAGCCTATTATTAGCGGCCAAATTACAATACCAGAAATTAGAGCGTCAATTGCAAAAGGCCTTGGAAGAACAGCATAAATCTCAGGCACAGCTTAATAACTTATTGCAAGAAGCCACAGAGGAAGTACGCCGGATTTCCCATGATCTTTACGAAGGCTCCCTCGCTCAATTTGGTTATGTGAGCGCTTTTAATCAACTAAAGGATGCTATTGAGGCCGCTAATCCCATCAAAATACATTTTGAACCTAATGACTTGCCGGAGGTCTACTACAAAGAATTTGAAACGGAGCTATATCGAATAACGCAAGAGCTTTTAAGTAATACACTTAAGTACGCGGAAGCGGGAAAAATTGAAATAATATTTACACTTTTGGAGGAGCAATTCATTTTCCAATATTGCGATGACGGCAAAGGATTTAACTTGGAGAAAGTAAACCAGGGAGCTGGAATTGGCTTTAAGAATATCAGAGACCGGGTAACGCGAATTGGAGGGGAAATGAAATTAAATAGCGAGCCCGAGGGGGGCATGCAGTTTCAATTAAAAGTGAAGGCTTCGCATGGGGGAAATAAGGACGATTTTAGCTGATGACCATCAAGTTGTTTTAGATGGGCTTTTATCTGTTTTAGAGGATGAAAGCGATATTAAGGTTTTAGGTACCGCCCGCAGTGGTAAAGAAGTTGAACTTCTACTAAAAGCGGAAACTCCAGAAGTCCTCGTGCTCGACTACAGCTTTCGCGATCAAAAAGACGATAATCCCCAAAGTGGATTAGAAATTGCGCAAACTCTCCTTAAAAAATATCCATACCTAAACATCTTAATGCTGACCATGCACGATGGTAGCGATAAAATCGTAAAGTGCATAGAGGCTGGTGTGCAGGGCTATATGCTAAAGAGCGAACCCGATTTTGATATTGCTCGGGCGATACGCGAGATCGCTAAAAACGGACATTATTTTTCCCCCGAAATTTCTACCCAACTGGCTATTAATATCATCCAATACAAGCAAAACCGCATTGAGCTTACCAAACGCGAACAAGAAGTACTGGAAGCTCTATTTAGAGGAAATTCCACTTCAGAAATCGCAGAACTACTATTCATTAGTAATAATACCGTAGAAACCCATCGGAAAAACTTGATGAGCAAGTTTGAGGCGCGTAATGCAGTGCATTTGGTATATCTCGCTCAGCAAAAAGGCTTCCTCAGCCTTAAGCCCTAAAATTTCACCAAATCTTAGCAGGCTTTATCACGGAATTCCGTGAGGCCTTCACTCTTCATATTCAGGAATTTAGCAGAGCAATCAATCTAAATTCTTAAATGATGAACACTCTAAGTAATCAATTAAATGTGGTAATCCTTCTTTTCCTCATTTCATTATCTAGCCAAAAAACCCTGGCTAATGATGATCCATTAATAGGGTATCGATTTAAAGTGAGGACGGCGTTTCGAGTAGTCAACTCTGATTACCAATTTGAGTCAAAAGTGACTTATTATGTGGATGCGGGATTTAAAATCCATGAGGGCTTCGATGAAATTGAAATTGAAGACGAATTATACTACATTCTTCGCTATCCAAATTATAGTGAAGAGGCTGTATTCCAGCGCCTGAAAGGCAAAACAACTGAAGCTGAGCCTGAATTAGGGGTTAATATAATGATGACTGATTCCTCTGACACTGATTTGGCCCCTCCTCTACATCAAGAACTTTATGGTATTAATGGGAAACTATTAGCAATCAAAAAGGCCAAGCTTGATGAAATGATAAAGGCTGGAGAAGTTGAATCCATATATGGTTTGTGGTACGGTAACCGAGGTGAATTTGCAACTGGACTACTTACCGTTCCATTCAAGTTCAGACCAGGTAAAAATGGGGAGAACTTTTCAATGACTACTGATATTACTATTGGTTCATACTTGGGCTATAAGCGCAGAATACATCGAACAAAAGATCATTTTGTCATATTTACTGGTACCCTAGGTTTGTCATATATCAATTTAAACACAAATAATACTAGTAATACAGAATTCGAGGATCTAACTGGAGTTGTACCCGGCGTCTCATGGAGTACCGGATTAATATTTGATTTAGACGGTTATAATGTTGGTCTTTTGACTGGTCAAGATTACGCGAGTGGAATTGGGGAATCGTGGAAGCATCAAGGTGATTGGTGGATTTCCTTTGCCATTGGATATACCTTCTTTAGCTCTGGAAAATAAGCTTCCCATTCATAACCCTAAACCATAAAGGTGGAATGGCACTTAGAAGCATCATACCTGGATATCCTGTGGGCAACTGCGGACTCTGGTTATGGTGCTTCAATATTTGATATTTACGATGAGGATGAGCATGGTGGTCACTATGCCTACTTAATTCAAATAGCAATAATCTACCTACTACATGATCGCTATTCCAACTATGCTGGGGCTGGGCTTTCTCGTAGCGATGCTCATTTACTTTATGACGACTTAAACCATAATGCTCTATATAATTAACTGTTTCCAATAAGAGCATTCCAAACAATGCCGCTCCCAGAAAGGCGCCTAAACTGAAAGCCCCGAAAGCCAAATAAATACTTAGTAAAAGGACTAGTTGAATAGCATGCCAAATCAGGAGATCGTTCTTAGCTGACCAAAAACCTTGCTTCCTAGCCTGCAACATTTTTCTCTGAATCTGCCAAGCATGGAAGTAGGAGAAAATCATACTGCGTAACCAAAAGGCGTATAAACTTTCGTTTTTCCGGGCCGTTGCCGGATCTTCTGGTGTGGCCACATTACGATGATGCCCATAATTATGCTCGGTAAAGAAATGCACATATAAACTAGTAGAAAGTAAAATCTTGGCTAAAGTTTGTTCAAACTTGGAGCGGCGGTGACCTAATTCATGACCGACATTAATGCCAATTACCCCGCACATTAAACCCATTGCGGTAATCCTCCCGATTAAGGTGATTATATCATAATCGTTTTTAAGGTCGAAAAGGAAATAAAGTAAAACCAGAATTTGCACCGGTACCATAAACTGTAAAAGGCGATCATACCAAGGATCATCCTTTATCATCTCCTCCGTTTGGGCATCGTAATTTAAAGGATCTGGTTTAAAGAAAAGCTCTAATAGCGGCACCAAAGCAAAGGCATACAAAAGTGGAATATAGGCACCAATCCCTTTTAAATTAAAGGATAAAAGCACCACCCCTGGAATGGAATAGGCCATTAAGTATTTTAAAACTCGCCATTTCACTCTCTAAAAATATTAAATACTAATTCAAATTTCTCACTGAATCGGACAGAAGGGCCTAGCATGCCTAAAGATGAACCATTAGCCTTGCTGCTAGTTTATTCTCACCGTAGCCATTAACTTGGGCCTTTCATCCAAAATACCAATCAAAAATGCAGCGAATTTTACTCCTGTTTGCTTTTCTAAGCTTTCAATTCTCTTTTGCGCAAGACAGTATTCCTCAAAAACTTCTAAACGATATTGAGTTTCGTTCGATCGGACCAGCAGGAATGAGCGGTCGGGTAACGGCCATTAAAGTTGATCCACGCAATAAGAATCATATTTATGCGGGTTCGGCATCTGGAGGTTTGTGGACTAGCGAAAATGGGGGAACTTCCTGGCAATGCATCTTTAATAATGAGGCGGTAAGCAGCGTTGGAGCCCTGGCTTTAGATCCTCATAATCCCGATGTAATATGGTTAGGAACTGGTGAAGGGAATCCACGTAATAGTAATACGGGCGGCGCTGGACTATATCGTAGTATCGATGGCGGAAAAAGCTGGTCGCTGATGGGCTTAAAGGAAACACGGCATATTCATCGCATCATTGTGCATCCTTATAATCCTAAAATTATATATGTGGCGGCCATCGGTAATCCATGGGCCGATTCGGAAGAACGTGGGGTTTTTAAAAGTATCGACGGCGGCAAGAGCTGGGAGCGCATCCTTTATACCAATGAGCGCAGTGGTGCGGCCGAAATGGTGATGGATCCTCAGAACCCAGAAAAGCTAATTGTAAATATGTGGGAGCACCGTCGTAATCCATGGTTTTTTAAATCGGGAGGTGAAGGCAGCGGACTATACATTACTTATGATGGTGGTGAAACCTGGAAAAAGAAAGGCGAAAAAAGCGGATTACCTAAAGGGGAGCTTGGTCGATTAGGTATTGCCATTGCGGCTTCTCAGCCGGATAGAGTTTATGCCTTGGTGGAAAAGAAAGGGAAAAATGCGCTTTACCGTAGTGAAGATGGCGGTGAAAACTGGCGCATGATTTCGCAAGATGGCAATATTGGGAACCGCCCGTTTTACTACGCCGAAATATATGTAGATCCACAAAATGAGAATCGGGTGTATAGCATTTGGTCGGTGCTGAGCCGCTCGGAAGACGGTGGAAAAACTTGGTCTGTAATTGCTCCCTATAATTATATCCACCCCGATCATCATGCCTTTTTTATTCACCCAGAAGATCCATCTTACATTATCAATGGAAATGATGGCGGTTTAAATATTAGTCGCGATCGCGGTAATAGCTGGCGTTTTGTGAATAATCTGCCCCTCGCCCAATTCTACCATATTAGTTATGATATGGAAACACCTTATAATGTGTACGGCGGTATGCAGGATAATGGTTCTTGGAAAGGCCCGGCTTATGTTTTTAAAGCTGATGGCATTCGAAATGATTATTGGGAAGAACTTTACTTTGGCGATGGTTTTGATGTTTCGGTAGACCCTTCTAATAGTCGCTATGTGTACGCTATGAGTCAGGAAGGATATGTTGGACGCGTGGATACCAAAACCGGATATACTACCATGATTCGTCCGGTACACCCCGAAAACAAAGAACTTCGTTTCAACTGGAACGCTCCTATTGCCCAAGATCCTTTTGATGATAAGACCATTTACTTCGGCGCTCAATATATTTTTAAATCGATGGATAAGGGTGCTAATTGGGAAGTGATTTCTCCCGATCTCACTACTAATGATAGCAGCAAGCAGAATTACGGTGAAAGCGGAGGCCTTACCTACGATGTTACAGGGGCCGAAAACTATACAACCCTTCTTTGTATTGAGCCTGGCGATAAACAGGGGGAACTTTGGGTAAGCTCTGATGATGGTCGTTTACATCTTACTAAAGACGGAGGCCAAAACTGGAAAGATTTAAGCGCTAATTTACGAGGAATGCCAGAGGGAGCTTGGATTCCACAAATTGTACATTCCAAGCATAAAGAGGGGGCTGCCTTTGTGGTGGCCAACGATTATCGTCGTGGTGATGAACAGCCTATGCTTTATTATACCGAAGATTATGGGCGGACCTTTAGAAATATCGGGATCGACCTCCCGGCTTATGTAATAAGCGTAGTGCAGGATATTGAAAACCCTAATTTAATATTCGCGGGTACCCAAAGAGGTTTGTTCTTCTCCTGGGATATGGGCGAGCACTGGCAAAAATGGGGCAAGGACTTCCCTACCGTTTTGGTATCCGATCTTAAAATTCATCCTCGCGAGCATGACCTTATCGTAGGTACCTTTGGTAGGGCGGCTTATATTTTGGATAATCTTGAAGAATTGAGGGCTAGTATCAAAATGGAGCAAAGCAGTTCTACTGAAAAACTAAAGCTCTACCCTCCTGCTCCAGCTTTAAAGTATGCTTCTAAAAGAGCGGATGGCAGTCGCTTTCCAGCAGATGGGATATTTAAAGGTGAAAATCGCTCTTTTGGTTTAAGGGCCTTTGTTTACAATGGTTTTGAAGCTTCGGATTCGGTGAAGACTAAGAAAGTTAAAGCTCAAATTTTAAGTGAAGAAGGAAATACCTTACGCACCCTCTACCTGGATCCGAAGGAGGGTTTAAACGCCTATCGAATTGGACTATCTCAAAAAGGATTAGGTTTCCCTTCTAAAGGGAGAAAGCTGAGTGATACCACCGAACAGACTCCAATTCCACTAGATTTAGGCACTTATCAATTAAGAATGATTTATGGTGGAGATACTACTATTCAAAGTTTCGAATACCAATTAGATCCTCGCTTAAAGGGTGAAATGAACCCCAAGTTAATGAGCGCTCAAATAGAGTATCGTAGGCGTTTAGATGCTAGTCTGGACTCCATTAATGAAGCCGCAAATTGGATTAAAACCGCGAAGGCGAAAATGGCTATTTCTAAGGACATTGCTACTTTACAACTAGATCCAAATCAGGCGAAAGCCTATTCCGACTCCTTAAAAGATTTGAATAAGGCTTTATCCAAATTTGAGGAGCGCCTATATGGCAAGGAGGTAGATGGTTACTACGATCAGCCGAATACCTTGCAGAGTCAGTATTATTCGATTTTCACCTATATCGGACGCAATTGGGAGACCGTTCCTAGTCAGGCCCAAATCCTACAAAAGAAGTACTATGAATCTGAAAAGGAGTTTCTTAAAGATTTGGGGAAATTCATTGCGGAAGACTGGACTAAATTCGAATCTTTGCGGAAGCAATTTGATCTTAATCTACAGGACTAATGGCAAAGTATGATGCGATAATAGTTGGCGCTGGTGCAGCTGGATTAGTTGCGGCTAAAGAGCTGGAATCCTATAAGTTAAAAACTCTAATTATTGATGCGGCGCCCCAAGTTGGTGGTCGCTTGCATAGCGAAGAGGTGGATGGCTTTAGATTAGATCATGGTTTTCAAGTGCTGCTTAGTGCCTACCCCATGGTTAAAAAGCATTTGGATTTAAAAGCACTGCAAACAAAGGCCTTTTCGCCGGGGGCTTTTTTATTCTCTGGCGCAAAAACCATTACCGTACAGGATGTAAATCGTAATCCGGCGGCCTTATTCTCCATGGTTTTCAGCAGTGTAGGAAGTATTTTTGATAAGCTGAAAATGGCTCGCTTGCGCAAAGAAGCGCTGGAGCAAAGTGTGGAAGAAATATTTGATCGCAAGGATGAGAGCACGCTGCAGTTCTTAAAGGATTATGGTTTTAGCGCTAAGATCATTAATCGCTTCTTTAAGCCCTTTTTTGGAGGGATCTTTTTGGAGTTTGATTTAAATACTTCGGCCCGTCAGTTTCTCTTTATTTTCAAGATGTTCTCAGAAGGAGATGCCTTATTACCTGCAAAAGGTATTGCGGCGGTGGCTCAACAATTGAAGTCGCAACTTAAAAGCACGGAGTTCCGATTAAACACTCCTGTTAAGGGCTTGCAAACTGGAAAGGTGATTTTGGATGAAGGGGAAGAAATTGAAGCCCAGCAGATTATTGTAGCTACCGACCCACAGCGGATTCTGCCGCAATTAGAGGACACCTTAGATTGGAACCGGACTATGCAGGTTTATTTTGAGGCTCCGAGCAATGTTTTTAGCAAAAAGCTCATCAGCTTAAGCTTTGCCAAAAATGGGCTGATAAACAATATTGCTTGTTTATCGGCAGTACAGCCCACTTATGCTCCAGCGGGAAAACACTTGTACTCGGTTAGCTTGAAGAAGGATCCGGGAATGAGCGAGAATAAACTGGAAGAGGCTATAATGCTTGAGTTAAAACCGTTGATTGGCAATGCCACTAAGGACTGGAAGCTTATTCGCTCTTATAAAGTTCAAAAGGCTCTACCTCAGGTAGATCAAGTGGTTTACGAACGGCCTTTTGAAGAAAGTAGAGTGATGGATGGCGTTTATTTGGCGGGTGATTTCCTTTTAAATCCAAGTTTAAACGCGGCCATGTTAAGTGGTGAACTGGCTGCTAAAGCTTTAATTCTTAATCACCAACAAGCATGAGAGTTGTAGGTCCCCTCGCCCACCCAAAGTTTAAGGTGGTGCTTTATGCCCAAGAACAACATTGGTATATCGAGATTGAGACTGGTCCGATGAAGCAGTGCTTTAAATTGCCAAAGGCCCGCGCTGCTTCACAGGCAGATGTGCAGAAATGGCTCGACGCTGAATTTAGCGAAGAAACCTATCGCATATTTGAAGCGATGTATAAGAATTATAAGGCATCTGCGGATAGGAACTGGGAGTCTGGTACCTAGTACGCATAAAGTCTCACTTCTCAAATCTCGGGTCTCAAAAAAAGGAACACAGAAAAAAGGATGAAAGGATTTGATTCTGGTGAAGTTGTGGTCTTTGGTCATGGTTTAGATTCACAGTGAGGTGGGATTTAGGCATATTCTAATACGTCATGTAAAACTCTGCGAAACTTTGCTTCTTCAATTCTTTGCGGTTAAATCTAGTACACGGAAAATAGGATAAAAGGCTTTCCAAGCTTGAGGAAATCCCATATTGCACAGGAAGTCTATACCTAGCACGCCCAAAGTCTCACTTCTCAAATCTCAAATCTCGGGTCTCAAAAAAAGGAACACAGAAAAAAGGATGAAAGGATTTGATTCTGGTGAAGTTCTAGTCTTTGGTCATGGTTTAGATTCACAGTGAGGTGGGATTTAGGCATATTCTAATACGTCAAGTAAAACTCTGCGAAACTTTGCCTTTTAAGCTATGCCTCTTAGTTAATACATGGTATTAGGATTAGCGGCTTTTTCTGGAATTTGTTGAATAGCATCCCAATGCTCGCAGATCTTACCATTTTGGTCGAAGCGGAAAAAGTCCATGGTGACATATTGATCATTGCCGGGCCAAGTTTGGTGAGTGTGTAAAGCCATTAAATCGCCTTCACCAATGCATCGCACAAATTCAATCGACTTTTCGGGGTACTCACACTGCATACGGTCGAAATAATCGATAAAGCCTTGCAAACCATCCGCTACGTCGGGATTGTGTTGAATGTACTCATCTCCCACATATAAATCTACAGCCTTTTGAGGATTGCCCAGATAGGCCATTTTATAAAAGGCGATTGCATTTTCTTTATTGCTTGCTATGTCCATCTTAATTTGTGATTACTGATTTACAATGGTCCAATATTGAATGTAATTTCAAGAACTGGAGGTTTTGTGTAATTGGTTTCTTTGAGCCCCAAATAAAGGAAATGGGGTATTTCAGAGTCCTCAAAATTAATTTGTTTCGCCATGATCTTTTTACCATCCGAATTTATATACAGATTAATAGCCTTGACGGCCGCTTCCATATCAATTGCTGAAATATTGTTTGATGACATTTCCTTTAAAAAGAATACGGCCTTCTGGTAAAAGCCTAATATGCTGTCCCTATACTGGGCTGAATGTTCACTTTCGAACTGGTATTTAAGTATATAGTTTTCGCATCCAAGATGATGAATCTTTAAGTCCGATCCATTTTTTAAGGTCATGGATTCAAGAGCATGGTATGGTTCCAGTAATTTGAAATGCCAATTTAAGTAGGCCGTACTGTCGACTGCCGGTTCAGGACTGTTCCTTGGGCAATCTGCTTGTGGATACTGGAGTGTACTTAAATCAGAGGAGAGCAGATTGTAAGCTTCATTGGATAAGAAGCTAAAGAGGCTGCAAATAACAAAGGTCACTAAATGTATCATCTAGCGATTTTGATTAAATAATTAACTAAGCTTTTAAGTCCTTTTCCTATCAGTCTAAAAAAACCTAGAATTATTAGCTCAAAGATCACCTCGATTAGAAATGATAGAATAGCTTCGATTATAACCATGTTGCTTTATGCTTAAAATGTCGCTTGCGAGGGCTCTTAAAACAGATACGAATTTAATTTTTTTAAAGGCACTTTGTTTTTACCTGACTTTGTGAGTATAACATGAACACGGAAAAAAGGATTAAAGGATTTCCAAGATTGACGAAATCCCTTATTGCACGGGAAATCTATACCTAGCACGCACAAAAGTCTCACTTCTCATTTCTCAAATCTCAGGTCTCAAAAAAAAGGAACACAGAAAAAAGGATGAAAGGATTTGATTCTGGTGAAGTTCTAGTCTTTGGTCATGGTTTAGATTCACAGTGAGGTGGGATTTAGGCATATTCTAATACGTCAAGTAAAACTCTGCGAAACTTTGCTTCTTTGTCTCTTTGCGGTTAAATCTAGTACACGGAAAATAGGATAAAAGGCTTTCCAAGATTGAGGAAATCCCATCTTGCAGAGAAAGTCTATACCTAGCACGCACAAAAGTCTCACTTCTCATTTCTCAAATCTCAGGTCTCAATAAAAGGAACACGGAAAAAAGGATTAAAGGATTTGATTTGTGCTCACTTAGTACTCTGTGCCCGAGTATTGAAGCAAGTGGAGCTGATAAACATTCTCTTTTCCTGGCTTTGTGAGTAAAAACATGAACAAGGATTAAAGGATTTGATTCTTGTAAAATACCGAGATATGGACGATAGGATGAAAAGAATTCATTTCTCCAAGCCCTTCAGCTCTTTCTCAAGCTTAACTTGCAGCTCCTGCAAGTACTCTATGTCTTTTGGAATGTTTTCTAGTAGCCACTTGATTCTGGCCTCGTTCGATAAGACTGAAAGATTATTATCTTCCAATATTGATTCTGCTCGACTGGCGAAGTTCTGATGATCCTGCCACAGCAGTAAGTAGAAAGGAAAAAGCCTTAATTGGGAATTATACTTATAAAAGGCATCTTTAGAATCAAACTGACTAAGAGGTTGAAATCTAATGACCGTTTCCTTTTCGCCTTGTGCGATTACAATTCTAACTGATGGGCAATCTGAGCACTTAGTTGGAATGATAAGCGTTGCTAAGGCCCTTGCTTCTTCCTCCTTAAGGCCCTTCTCTATCCATTCTTTATAATCAATAGAATCCATTTCATAATCGGACCATATTGGCCTGAATTCGGTTTGCACTATCGCACTATCATTCAGCAGGAAAAAATCTAATGAAGGTCCATAGTAAATGCTTGGTTTAGTCGCTATAAAGGAATTTACAAATTGGTAAT
Source organism: uncultured Flavobacteriales bacterium (assembly GCA_950073045.1). Classification (GTDB taxonomy): domain Bacteria; phylum Bacteroidota; class Bacteroidia; order Flavobacteriales; family Schleiferiaceae; genus Croceimicrobium. The sequence goes on from CATMQD010000031.1 coordinate 10,846, forward strand.
AGTACCTATTCTCATAGCGGTATAGGTGGCTACTGGAATTCCATATAAGATTAGGTCTCTGATCTTGAGTATCTATTTTAGTTCTTACATAGCGATGGAAATAAACAGATACTCTTAAATCTGATAGGCTATCGATGGCTTGAGTAAGACTGTCCTCATAAGCACTTTTGTCAATGCTTTTATAATAGACTTGCTGTGAAAAGCAAGTAATGGGTAGTAGCCCGATTAGCAGCAGTTTGTAGATTTTTATCACACAATTGATTTTTGCAATTTGTATTTTCTAAAGCTTCGATCAATTACCACAAAAGAAATCCCTAAAATCCAATAGGTTGGAAACCTGGCCCATACGTAAAGTAAGTTGAATCCGTCGATTAGATCACCATTCTCCTCTTCAAAGAAAAATACTCTTTGGGTTTCAAAGGCAGCGGCAAAGTCAGGGAAGAGATAGGAGAAGAGCAAAAAATATAGAACTATTTCCGCCATCTGTATGCTCTTATTCTTAACCTTTCGTAAGTGTTGATACAGAAATAGCCCAAGCGTTACCAGCACGGCATCATGAACTCCAAAGTATTCGTAAAAAGCATTAATGGATTCCATTTCTCGGGTGTTTATAAATACCCAAGGACCAATTTGCTTTAAAAAGCTGATGTAGGTTTTGACTAACAATTTTTAGGTTTCGCTTTATTCAAAGACTCAGGTCGACTTGTTTTGTTATCAAGCTGCTAGCAAAAATTGGCATTGCTTTTTTTTACCACCAAAGCCAATGACTTCCAACTGGTAGATGCCCGACAATCGGAAAATCAATGCTTAATTTTCAATTCATTGGTTTTTTGCCTGAATTGGGTTATTGAGCTAATCAATTCCAAGCTGATAGATCGAGGTCGGTTTATTGGAAGTCCCAGTAATCAATTAAATGATCGCCATCATTTTTAAAAATGATTTGAATACGGCCATAGTATTCAAGCTTGCTGGGATGGTATAATAGAATGAAAAAGAGGTTTTCAGCTGATTTCGCCCGTACTACCTGAAATTGGATCCAGCTTTTTCCGCTTAAACTATCTTTCATCAATTTAATTCCCGATTCTGTTTCAGAGTTCAATAATTCGGGGCTAAGAAGATCCTTATAATCAAGAAAGCTAGTATCTGCTAAGCTTATGGCATGGTAAAACTCAATGGCCTTGGATTCCATGGAATCAACTTTGGTTTCCAGTTCCAAGTTGGAAGAGATATCCATGTACTGCAGTTCGGTGCTTTGACTAAGGAGTAGCTGACTGCTAAAAAGTGCGAGCGAAAGGATTAAGGTTTTCATGATTGGAATATACGATTATTCTTTGGTCGAATTGGAGGCTAATTCGGCCCAACCCCCTTAAGCCTATTTAACATGGTTCAGTCTACTTTTAGTATTTAAAAGAAAACTACTATTTATTCTTCCTTCCTAAGCCACCCTAGAACATGATCATTCTTAATTTTCCATTTGCCTTGCTCATTGACCAGTTCAAAGCTTTCTCTTGATGGTCCGTACGGCCCAGGGTTTTGTTGAATGATTTCAATCTCGGTATCGCTAACCTTAGAGATTATTGCCACGTGACCGTATTTATTGAATAGGGTGCCACTAAAAACCAAGAGGTCATCTACCTTTGGTTTCGCCCTACTCCTATTCGTGTATTGAATTAAATCTCGGCGTGTGTTTTTCTGACCATCCTTAAGCGATGAATCAAAAAAATCTTTAGCGTGCCCATAACTATCTGGCATTTTATGATTTAAATGCTCGTGATAATACCTTTTCACAAACTCTACACACTGATACTTTAGTCCCAAATTATAACCGTCTGCCGTGGTATTTCTACCGGATACGTTTCCAACATTGCCGTTGTAATAGACATAAACCCCGTTTAAACTGTCAATTTCTTGTCCTATTTGATACTCCCCATTAAATCTGAAATTTTTTGTGGACCAAAAACCAGCAAAAGCAAAAATGGGCAGGAGGATTAAGAGGTATTTCCAGGGCCTCTTCCAATAAATCGCACTATCCTTTTTCTCAAGCTGCATATATAGTCTTTGTGTTGTTACAACTTCCAGCCTTTAAATCTTCAAAACTGACTAGTGCCAATTTAGATTTGGCCTTCATTGCTGAGCTACTACCTTCTTTATAATCCGGCTCTTTTACTTTATGGTCCAATTTTGTTTCCTCTGTTAATTCTCTTATATGATCTCCTATACATGATTCGTGAAATCAATGCAAGACCGAATAGTACTACTGTAAAAAGAATTATAAAACTTGCATTATTAACTGGACCGTCAAATCCATTGTGTTCCGTATATCCCAAAAAGAGAACTAATAGTCCGGCTAGGCCAAAACCTATTCCAAGGTATTTCCACCAGGTATAATGCATTTATAGTTCTTCTATTATATTAAGAATATGTTTAAGCAGAGGCAATCGTGTGGCTTTGCTTCCCGCTCCCTTATGCACCCCTTCTTACTTTCTTCTTATTCAATACCTTAACACCCTCCGCGCTTAGGACAGCAAACAAAGCAATGGCCCCTATATAAAGGACCGTATCGTATACAAACCCCATGGTTTCTTGGTCTATAAATGTAGTTAACAAGACTGCTGCGCCTTCAACAAACCATAAAGCATTAATCAGAGTTTGAATGGACTGTGATTTGCTGGCTGCCAACCAAGTCTTGTACCTGTCATTATCAGGAAATTTAGCTCTCAATTCCTTGAGATCTTGATTCGCAGCATGGAAGTTTTTTAAATAGTAATTGGAGATTGCTCTGTCGAAGATGAGTTTCTCGTAAAAGCCAATTTCATAAAGGTCTTTATCCTCAAAATCAGGATGGCTCTGAAATAGGTCCAAGGCCCTTTCAATTTGAGGAATGGCTCTGCTGTAATTTTCCTTCAAGGTCAATTGATGAGCATAATCGGCCCTTAGCCGCATGACTTTAGAATGCAATTCAGGCTTTCCGTCGAGCGTCACATTTTCCACGATTTCTTTATGAGCATCAAAAATGCCCAAAAATACATTCGAGTCTTGGACGGAATCGTCGGCATAAACCTTGGCATATAATTCGTCTAAGGTCATTTAGGAGCGTGCTTAAAGGTTCTGCCTAAAACTAGCGCTCCCATTCCTATTTTCCAAAAGAAGCCAAAAAGCCAAGGTTTGATTTCCTTTTCTGGAAACTCGCCTTGGCTTTTGATTTCGGGTATAGCCTATGCTATACTGCTTATGCGGTGTTAATGCTATTTTTTGGGACTCAAGACCTTTTCGTCGATTAATACCTGAAAAGAATCATTCATGGTTTCCGAAAGTGGACGGAAATTCATTCCCAATTCCCTTTTGATTTTTGAGTTATCGGCTTTCCAAGGAATATTGATGTTGTTGCGAATAAATTTGCGGTTTAGATTTTTGTTAACCATTGGACCAATCAGCAGCAATAAAAACTTAGGTATTGCCGATTTTGGAATAGGATATTGCTCACCATATTTTGGTCGAAGCGTTTGTGACATGGAAAAAAGATCGGAATCATGTGCTGATGTAATATACCGCCCCTTTGCATTAGGAGTAAAACCGGCTTTAAAATGCGCTTCCGCCACATCCCTTACATCTACAACGCCCATCCCTGCTTTTGGAGCACCAGATTTCAAAGTGCCGTCCCCCATTTGCTTTAAAATGTTAAAACTTTCCGAAGTGGTATTATGGGGATTTAAAGGCGGTCCCATTACCAAACTCATATTAATGGTAACCAAATCCCATTGAGATTGAGTTTTGCTTATCTCCCATGCCTTCTTTTCAGCCAAAGTTTTAGAGTAGGAATAAGGTTGATAATCCAAAGAAGCGGTTTTATTCCACACCTCTTCTGTCAATTTTCCTCCAGGGGCATTCACCGTATCAATGGCATCGGTGTAAATCGCGGCACAGCTACTGGTAACCACTACCCTCTTTACAGAACTCACTTCCTTGGCGGAGTTCAATACGTTTTCGGTACCATTAACCGCCGGTTCTATCAATTCTTTTTGAGGGTCTTTTACAGTGGTGGTAAAAGGAGAAGCCGTATGATATACCAATTCGCAGCCTTCCATAGCTGCTTTGTATGAACCTGGCTTCATAAGGTCACCAGCGAAGAATTTAATCTCGCCTTTAGCCTGGGCTGCCGCTTCTTTGAGGTGCGCAATCTTCTTATCATTTTTAGGATCTCTCACTGCGGCGTGAACGGTAATTCCTTCATCCAAAAGTTTCTTTACCAACCAAGAGGCTACATAGCCATTTGCTCCGGTTACCATTACTGGTTTTGATTTCTCTATGCTTGTCATTTTCTGGTGTTTAATTGTTGAATATCACAAGACAAAGGTGCACAAGACCGAACCAGAGCCTTTACACGATTCGCGGAAAGCCTAACACGAAATGCAGAATTAGTTCAGTTTGCGGTATTCCACAGGGCTTATTCCGGTTTTCTGCTTAAAGAGTCGACTGAAATAATGAGGATAATTGAAGCCAAGGTCATAGGCTAATTCACTAATGGAATCCTGTGACTGCAAAAGATTGGTTTTGGCCTTTTCTATTACGAAGTCGTTGATATGATCTAAGGCACTTCTCCCAGTTTCTTTTTTAAGAAGATCACTTAAGTAATGAGCGGAAAGATGCACTTTATCAGCTAAGTACTGCACAGAGGCTACACCTTGATCGGCGGGTAGATTCGATTGGTAGTATTCTTTCAAACACTTGTTTACGGTGCTTAAAACGTCGGTGTTTTGGGCTCTTCTGGTGTTAAACTGGCGATCGTAAAAGCGCATGCAATAGTTTAGGAGTAATTCGATTCCGGAGACAATCACCGTGTTGCTATGATTGTCGATACGTTCTGAAATTTCGCTCTTAATATTATCAACCAGTCCATTTACAGTTTGCTGTTCTTTTTCGGAAAGATGCAGCGCCTCATGGGTATCGTAAGAAAAGAAAGAGTACTGATCGATGATTTCTCCTAAGTGGGTATTGCGAATGAGGTCACGATGAAAGAATATCATAAAACCCTGAATTTCATTGAGCTTCTGTGCCTTATCGGTAGAAGTCACCTGATCAGGAGCAGTGAAAATCATCACCCCTTCATTAAAATCATAATAATGTCGACCATACTGCATGCCACAGTTACTATCCTTCATGGCAATGGTATAGAAATCGGAACTATACCTTAAGCCAACCTGGTCCTGACCAATTTCCCATTTGGAAACATCAACTATGTAAATAAGGGGGTGACTAGGCTTTTCAAAACCACACAAATCGCAGAGTTGACTGATGGACTGTACTTTAAAAATCTCCTCCTTCATTTTGGGTCTTAGTCAATTAGACTTACAAAGGAAAGCCAAAGTAGTTTTCCTGATGCACACAAAACGTAGCAAAAGAAGCACAAAATGCAGTTTGGGAAGCTTGTAATTGAAAGGGTCCATAATAACCAAGTTCTTTGTCAGGATACTTGACCTTCAATTCCGCGTCTTTGAATTGGACCCAAACTCTTTAAGATCTTTTCAAATTCAATATAAAAAGTCGTTTCCCCGCTTTCATTACTAATTACCAGCCCAAGCAAAGCTTATGGCTTAGACTTATATTCTATGGAAGTAATATTGGTCCTAGCATGTACATCCATAAAATGAAGCCCAATCCTGACCCTATTACACCACTGGCAATAAAGCTTAGCCTTAACTTTTTAGGAACAAACACAAATATCACTATACTGGCAATTACAGCACCTATGATGCCTGTTGCTAGGGAAATCGATCCACTCCAGATGCCCAAGTCTTTGGAAAGGTAATATTCATCTCCGCTGAACCAGGTTCCATTTGGTGAAATAATTTCGCTACCAATTGATACAAGAAGGTTAAATACCTGCCTTAACCAAAAGAGAGAAAGAAAAACGGCAAGCCAATCAAAGGTTCTTAAGCCCTTCTCCCGGATTTTAAGTCGACGATAAAATATTATCGCTAGACCGAGTATACCTGTTAGCATAGTTTGTATGGGTCCGCCAAGTCTAATCCCAAGGCGCCCCTTTTTCCATTCACGATCGTATTTACTGCGTAAGGCTTGGTTTCGATTATAAAATTCCTTTAGATCTTCTTCCGTCCAGTCTTTCTTCTCTTTCCCTTTGTATTTATTGTGTAACTCAACTAGTCCTGTATAGTCCTCATCAGAAAAGTAGCCTGAAGGATAATAGTCCATACTTCCATAATGGAGTACCGTTGTGTGGCCGTAGGCTTTTGCGACAAGGATATGACCATGTTCGTGACTTACAGTTCCAATAACCGTAAATAAAACGAAGCAAATTGAAAGAATGAGGAAGGGTTTTAGTTTGAAACTAAATTTCATAATTGTAGGCTAAGGGCAAATCAGATAATCGGATAAAATTTGAGTTTGGAGGCCGGTCCGCTGAAGTTAAAGAGGCTCCTGAGCGTAAATCTTAATGGCCAAAGCTCACCCACCAAAAACTAAATTCTGCTAGACCCAGAATTTTTTCTCCAGTTGTAAAGAAGTAATTTTTTCCTGTTCTCAATGTCGTTTACTCGTATTGAGGTAATGTCCTCAATTTTATAGATTGACTTTCCTTCGTCTTGACCCTCATTCCCAATTAAGGCTAAAATCAAACTATTGTCATCACAGCTCAAGACAAAACCACTGTAGTAATTGTCATTATTAACTTGAATCCTAACTATTCTATCTTTCCGTCCAGTTTGCTGATCTAAAATGTCCTTTTGCCAGGTGTCGGGATTTGTAATCTTTAAATCTATTTTGGCATCAAGGTCGATAAGACTTGAATTTTGGATCAGATACTCCATTGCTCTGGAGTAGTCGTAATCAAAATCGATAGATTCTATATTTTCGATTTTCTCAACAAGGAGCCCATCTGGCTTGCCATACTTTGTGTAATGTTGAAGAATAATAAAGTCCTCGGTATAATCCTTTACAATACCACTCCAAAACCCATCAACGTCATTATATAGCCAAATACCAATGAATTTCTTTTTGTTTTTGGATTTCTCTAGAATATCAATCATGGTATAATTTGTTTTGCATGTTGGACTTTAATCTCTTTAAATTTTGGCATCAACGCCAGTTGTTCAATCATTTGAAATTCAATCCATTTCTCTGCTTTGTCAGACAGGTCTTTAAGGGATCTTGAGTACCATACATCGTTTTCAAGAGTAAACTCACTTAAGATTTCTCCATAGTCGTCTACTATAATTGCTTTGTAGGGATTTGAACTCCTGAAATAGCAAATCGCATATAAGCTTTTGTCGAATGAGTAATATCTTCTTTCTTGAATTAAGCCTTTTGCATAAAGCTCGATACGATAGCCAAAATCAGTAATTCTTAATGAATCTAAACTTGTGGAGTCTCGTTTAGGCTCAGAAAATCTACAATAGCGATTGCCAAGTGAATCGGCGTAGCAACAAACAGTTTCGCCTACTCTAATTATTGGTACCGAGAAAAAGCTCGTGTCTATAAGGTGTGCTGAATAAACACTGTCAATCTCCGGCTTATTTTTAAAATCAGATACATCGGAGTCAAAATTTTGAATTTGTCCCTGTGCGTGGCCTAAGCTTAATAGAACCAGTAAGATTGCATGTATATTCCTCATCTATTTAAGCTTAGCTAGCTCATAAAACCCACCTTGGCCTTTACCCCTCTTGTATCCGCAAGTATTTTCGGTAATGAGTATTAAGAAAAGCGATGCAGGTTCTCGAAGATAGTATATCAAGGACGAATAACAAATTAGTGTTGGTTTGCACTAAGAAGTGGCAAATGATAACCAAGTCTGCCCCGCTCGGTTTGTATTTATTTATCAAGTTTCAAAGGCTTACACGACTCTATTTACCTTATACACTGCTGTGGCTCATTATGGACAATTATTAACTAAACTATTCAGCTCTTCTACGTACGATTGCAATACTTTGGTATTTGAGGTGGTAATAGTTGAAAGGCATTTCCTGTATTCAGCGCAGGCTTTTTCAAGCTCATTGCTTTCTTCATAAATCTCACCCCTTACCCTAAATGCATGAAAGTGTGAAGGATTGTACTTGATGCATTTTTCAAGTGCCTCAATAGCTTTGTTTTGGTTTCCATTTTTGTTCAAACAATAGGCGAAATTTGTGAGTGCAAATGCATTAGTAGAATCCATATTGAGTATCGATTCGTATTCTTTCAAGGCCTGTCCGTACTTATCATTCAACATATATACCAAAGCACAGGATAGTCTAAAGCTCAGCTCATCATTGTTTAATTCTTTTATCGTTTTAAAATCAATTATTGCAGATGATATATCGCCTACTTCCCGATAGCAAACTGCTCTAATATTTAACATACTCACACTGTCAATACCCAGCCTAGCTCTCTTATCTACAGGGATTTCGGACATATTATCAAGAACTATCGAAATATCAGGTATTGCCTCTTGATACATCTCTAATTGATAATGCATACTAGCTCTAATCATATAATTAGAATATTCCTCGGGCTTAGACTGTATGAGATGATCAACCTTTTTAAAAATGGCATTGGTGTCTTGACCAAAAGACATGGACGGCATAATTAAGAGGTATATACTTAAAATAAATATCTTGTTTATCATATAATGGGTATAAACTATGGCTACTTAATAAACCCCACCATGACGTTTTTCTCTAAGGCCCGTAAGTCTTTTTGGTGAGGAGAATTAGGAAAAGCGATGCAGGTCCTCGAAGATAGGATATCAAGGACTAATGGCAAATTCCTGCTAGTTCTAAAAAGAAGCTACTGATAGTCCA
>CATMQD010000032.1 GCA_950073045.1 uncultured Flavobacteriales bacterium
AGAGACTAAAGAGGCGCCAATAGTTGAGAATGATCAATTCCCTGATTTTAGAGTAGATAAAGCTCAAAACGGTCAGATTGGTTTAGAGAAGGTGAAAAACGCGGTAGAAGCTGCAGATCCCTATGCTGTAATCTTTTTAGATATGCGCATGCCTGGATGGGATGGACTGGAAACAGCCAAGCGCATTCGTAAAGTTGATGGGAAAGTAGAAATCATCATCGTTACGGCCTACTCCGATCATTCGATTGATCAAATTGTGAAAGAAGCCGGGAAAAATGTGGGCTACCACGTAAAACCCTATAATGCTGAGGAAATTCTTCAACTAGCTACCAAGGCGGAAAATGATTACAATAAGCTCCGTAATCTTGAGGATTTAATCGCCACCACCGGTAAAATTACCATAGGTGAAAATCAACTCAATAGCTTGCTGCAAAACATTTTTGATCAGCTAGCTCGTTACATCGGAACCGAGAATGCCGTGATGGGAATGTTGAATGATAGCGATAATCTTGATCTTCTTTTCCAAGTTGGAAATGTGGAGGATTCTTTAAATAAAGAGTCATTATTAAAGATGATCCGGGCCGCGCGACATAACCAGGAGTCTATTATTCAGGATGAGAATGTGGTTTTAGCGCTATTACAAGAATACCCAGTATTTGCGCTTTTGCGTCCCAATGAAACGCTGAAGACCGAAAAGATTTACCTCCTACAGCTCTTTATACAAAACGCCACACACGCCATTCAAAATGCCCATTTACAAGAAGAACTGCTTCTTAAAGAAAAGCTAAGCGCGGCGGGAAATGCCTTGGGAATGCTAATGCATGATTTGCGAACGCCAATAAATAATATTCCGCAAATTACCGACCTGCTTAGAGCCGATGGTGCCAATGAGGAATTGTTGAGCCTTTTAGATCAGAGCTCCCGACAAGCATCGGAAATCTTAGAAGACTTTTTAGATTTTGTGCGCGAAACGCCCATTAAAAAGGAAAAAGTACTGCTCGATGATCTCTTTAAAGAAGCCATTCAACTTTGTAATAACCGTAGGGATTTAAGCGCCATCACTTTGGACCTTGATCCCAAGGAAGGCACTTATTTGAAAGGAGACCCTAGCAAGATTAAGCGCTTGATTATGAATATCCTTAGTAATGCTGGAGATGCACTACTGGACCATAAAGTTCCCAAACCGGTGATTTCGATAAGTTGCAAGCACGATGGTAATTTCCATTTAATCCGCATTAAGGATAATGGTCCCGGAATTCCAAAAAGAGTGCTTGATAATATGTTCCAGCCTTTTACTACCGAAGGTAAATCTGAGGGAACAGGACTTGGCCTTACCATTGTAAAGCAATACGTGGATGCCCACGGAGGGAACATCCACGCTTATAATGATAAGGGAGCCATTTTTGAAATTAGACTTCCTCTATGGACTGATTAAGAGAGTTCAGCGCGCATATCAGCGATAAACTGATCGACCACTTTACCAATGGTATGCTGCATTACAACAATCTTCCACCACTTAGGCTCTGCCCCAAAATTGTCGCTTACTAGGCGATACTTTTGGGGTATCTTTTTGGGTACTTGTCCAGCATGCATGCTAACAATATTCAAACTAGGATGACGGAAATAAGTAATCCCCATATCATCTAGAGCGGCACATAATTTATCGGTTTCAATAACCAGTCGCTCCATGGTGTTTTTCCAGCCACGTGGACCATGGGTCATTAAAATCATCCAAATTGATACCGCCTGGGCACCCGAGCGACTTCCCACCATGGTATAATCCAAGCCTTGTACATAACTGGCTTCGGTGGTAGCCGCATAATGCATCCAGTCTTTGCGAATCATAAAAACTCCAGTACCATAAGGTGCCATCAACATTTTATGGGCATCCACCGTCATGGAGTTCACGCGTTTATTGCCAAAATGCAATTTAGAGCTGGGGTCGGTAAATGGATAAATAAATCCACCAAAGGCCCCATCAACATGAAGTTTATAAGGAAGCTCCATTTTTTCGAAAACTTCACCAATTTCATCCGGATCATCTACCGAACCGAACATGGTGGTACTCATATTAGCAATGGCAATAAAATACTTTATTCCCTCTGCTTGGGCTTCTTCTAATCGCTTTTGCAGATGTACGGGATCTATTTTACGATCCTCCTCACCTACTTCAACATTTAAAGCCCGAATACCTAAAATATTGGCGCCTTTGTAAAAACTATAATGACTATCGCTACTAAATACCACGGCAATTTCATGGGCATGCGCCTGATATTGCTTTTGGTAATAATTTCGATACACCCACAAAGCCTGGATATTTGCCTCCGTACCTCCGGGAGCAACATAGCCATCTACCGACTTTTCCTCTGCATGCATAATCTCTTCAGAGATCATTCGGATGAGCTCCACCTCAATTTTTTGAGTTCCACGGAACATGTCCTCCCCCTCATCTCCCGTAAGGGTATGGCAACCAATATGATTGGGATTATTGATGAAAGTGCGCAAGAAAGGGGCATCTTCTAAAAAATCAGCATCACGGTGAAACTGCTCGGTATCGAGGTAGGTACCCGGAATTCCGAGGATATAATCGCTATCGTAATTTCTATTTTCGGCTAAAGCCTTGTAAACCCGATCTTTAATCTCGGGCTTGGTCATGTGTTTCCAAATCATGCTGCAAAATTAGCAGTACCAACGGGCTTTAAGCTGATAATTCCCCATATTTTAAGGACAAATCCTTTATGTACCTTCGCCCAAAATTTCAGAATGCCGCTTAAGATTTTAGTTTTAAGTAACTATCGCAGTACCATCACCGTAAGACCAGAAGCCGAGATTTTTATAGGCCTACAAAAGGCTGGTCACTCCGTTACCATAATGACTTATGGAGACAGTGAGTACTGTGCAAAATTTCAGGAAGCGGGAATTCGGGTAATCGACTTTCATTGCCAGAAGAAATTTGATAAAAAGGAAATCGCTTTTATCCGCCAAGAAATATTGGCTGGCGCCTATGATATAATGCATCTCTTTAATGGTCGGTCCATGATTAATGGCATACAAGCCGCGAAGGGAACGCCCGTTAAGGTGGTTTTATACCGGGGTTTCCAAGGACACATTCATTGGTATGATCCAGCGATCTATTATAAATTTTTACACCCTCGGGTAGATGGTATCATGTGTAATTCGGAAGGCGTTGCAGAGCATATCCGAAAAGCTAGTGTATTTGTAAAACCACGCTTGGTAACTGTAAATAAAGGTCACCGATTAGAATGGTACGAGGATGTGGAAGCCATGAGTCATGAAGAATTAGGCTTAGATCCGAATGCATTCTACGCCATGTGTGTGGCGAATAATCGCAAAATGAAAGGGATGCCCTATCTGCTGAAAAGCTTTGAACATATCCCTGAAGAGGCAAATATCCACCTCCTTGTTTTAGGGAAGGATATGGATATTCCCGAAAATATGGCCATTGTAAATAAGCTACCTCGCCCCGACCGTATTCATATTTTAGGTTGGCGCTCCGATGGTTTAAGAATTGTGAAAATGGCCCAAACCTTTTTACTAGCCTCCCTTTACGGTGAGTCTATTACCAAATCGGTACTCGAGGGAATGTCGCTGGCCACTACCGCAATCGTTACCCACATTCCCGGAAATAGAGAATTAATAGAAGATGGCATTTCGGGATACTTCGTGCCTAGGAAAAACCCTAAAGCTATGGCTGATGCCTTACTTAAAATGTACCATGAAGAAGGGGCTGCAAAGCGTATGGGACTAGCCGCAAAAGAACGGATTCGCACTCGATTTAATTCCGAACAAACTATTAAAGGCTATGAAGCCTTTTACGAAGAATTGGTAGCCGGTAATTAAAAGTCCTCATATAATAAGTAGCGACGACGAATCTGCTGGAAAGCACTTAAATCCTTCTGCCAGGAGGCACGAATATCTTCTACAGGCATTCCTTTTTCTATTTGCTTTTGCAATTCGGTAGTCCCTGCCAATAGCGTAAAAAACGGTTTAAAAAACTCGTTCTTATTGGGCGCCATTTTATAAGATTCTACTAGCCAAAAGAGATATACTTCACCTAAGCCTTCTATGTAAGAGTCGGCAAAATCCTGTAGTAAGAAACCTTTACAGGCCTGATTTTTATAAGGAGGATTTTTAGCGCCTGGCCGATCGATGGGGGTAAACTCAAAATTATATTCGCTAAACCAAGGGGCTCCAATTAATTGGAAAGGGAACTCTGTTCCGCGACCCACACTTACCGGAGTTCCCTCAAATAAACAGAGAGAAGGATAAAGATTAACCGCCAAACGGTTTGGTAAATTAGGAGATGGCTTTACGGGTAAAGTAAAACTCGTACGATGATCATAATTTAAGCAGCTAACCACTTCTAAATCGCAACGAATACTGCCGCGTAACCAGCCTTCACCATTAACCATTTGTGCATATTCGCCAACCGTCATACCGTGAATCATGGGCACCGGATGCATGCCTACGAAGGATTTATGCTTCAAGTCTAAAACTGGCCCATCTATATAATAACCATGCGGGTTAGGACGATCGAGAATAATGAGCTTTATCTTTTGCTCCGCAGCCGCTTCCATCACATAGCTCATAGTGCTGATATAGGTATAAAAGCGCGCGCCTACATCTTGAATATCGAAGACTAGAATATCCAATCCACCTAGATCTTCGGCTGTTGGTTTTTTATGATTTCCATAGAGGGAGATTACCGGCAAACCACTTTTAGGGTCTTTACCATTAGCAACCTTGGCTCCTGCCGAAGCTTCTCCACGGAATCCGTGCTCAGGGCTAAAAATCTTTTTAACCGCAATATCATTTTTCAAAAGGAAATCAACTAAATGGCTACTATCTCGAACAAGGGAGCTATGATTAACCACCAAACCAACATTCTTACCATAAAGAGAAGCCAAATAGGCTCCCGGACGATCGGCACCCACCACCAAACTATCGGGTGACTTTAATCTTAAACTTTGTGCAAGGGCAAATTGGCCCAGCAGCGCAAGCATTATGGTATATTTGAGCCGAATTTTCAGAAATTTCATCTATTGCTGTTTGAGTTTTTTATCGCCCGCCGAATTTTAAAAAATCGCTCGGCCACTCGTAAAGTTGCTAAGCCAGTGCTAAATATCACAGTCTGGGCCATTGCTTTAGGCTTGATAATCATGATTCTCGCTATTTCTACCGGGAATGGATTACGCAAGGCGATTAAAGACAAAGTAACCGGATTTGGCGGAGATATTCAAATACTAAATTATAGTCCGAGCCCAAGCTACGAGCAGGTTCCCATTGTCTTGGAGGAAGAATTAATCCAAGAGCTTAAAAATGATGATCGCCTTTCTAAAGTTCAGGCCTATGGCCAGAAAGCAGGCATCCTAAAAAACGAAGATCTTTTCGAGGGCGCCGTTTTAAAAGGGATAGGTAGCGATTATGATTTAAGCTTTATGCAGGAATTTCTGCAAGAAGGAAAAGTCCCTCACTTTACAGATGGAAAATACGACGACAGTATTCTTATTAGTGCCCCTCTAGCGCAAAAGCTAAAGCTGAAGCTTAATCAGGAATGCGAAATGTATTTTTTGCGACCAAATAAAGCGCCTTTAAGGCGAAAGCTTACCATCGCCGGCACTTTCCGTACCGATTTCGATAAACTAGACCGATCCTTTTTAATTGGTGATTTAGATCATGTGCAAAGACTTTCTAAATGGGACTCTAGCGAAGTTGGTGCTTGGGAGCTTCATTTTAGAGAAATGGATGATCCCGAAAGTTATCTGGCCGACTTACGCTTGAAACTCCCCTTTGAATACGATGCCATGCATGTGCGAAGCTTAAATATGCAACTCTTTCAGTGGTTAGACCTTTTCGATTTAAACATTCTGCTCATCATAGGGATTATAATTATCGTGGCTACTATTAACATGTCCATTGCCCTACTCATTTTAATTATGGAGCGCACCACCATGATTGGTTTACTTAAAGCCTTAGGTTCTTCTAATAAAAGCATCCAAAGTATATTCCTTATTAATGCTGCTTACTTAATTGGCAAAGGCTTGCTTTGGGGCAATTTAATTGGAGTGGGATTGGCTTTGGTACAAGAGAAATTTGGACTTATAAAACTCGATCCAGCCACCTATTATGTAAGTGCGGTAAGTATTGATCTTAATCCTTGGCACATCCTAATAATTAACCTGCTCACTTTATTCATCTGCCTTCTTTGTTTACTCGTTCCCTCCTACCTAGTAAGTCGTATTCGCCCTAATAAAGCAATACGATTTGATTAGTTTTGAAAACCCTAAAAAGCATCAAAAAAAAGGATATGCGTCCCATTAAAAAAGTTTACGATAACATCTTAGAAACCATTGGCCACACTCCTATGATTCGCCTCAATAAAATTGTGGAGGATTTCCCATGTGAGGTTTTAGCCAAGGTAGAATATTTCAATCCTGGAAACTCTGTAAAAGACCGCATGGCTTTAACCATGATTGAGAATGCGGAGAAAGAAGGGCTTTTAAAACCAGGCGGTACCATCATCGAATGTACTTCTGGAAACACTGGCATGGGCCTCGCTTTAGCCGCTATTGTAAAAGGCTATAAGTTAATATGTACTCTTAGTGATAAGCAGAGTAAGGAGAAAATGGACGTACTGCGTGCCTTGGGCGCCGAGATTTATGTTTGTCCTACCAGCGTTCCCCCTGAGCATCCAGAATCTTATTATTCGGTGGCTGATCGCCTACACAAAGAAATTCCCAACTCTTACTACCCCTATCAATACGATAATCCCGGAAATGCCCAGGCTCATTACGAAAGCACTGGTCCAGAAATTTGGGAACAAACCGAAGGTAAAATCACCCACTTTGTTGTTGGTGTAGGTACCGGTGGAACCATTTCTGGAGTGGGTAAATACCTTAAAGAGAAAAACCCGGATATTAAGATTTGGGGTATTGATAGTTATGGTTCGGTATTTAAAAAGTACCACGAAACCGGCGAATTTGATGAAAAGGAGATTTACAGCTATATCACCGAAGGTATTGGTGAAGACATCCTTCCTAAAAATGTAGATTTCGGAGTTATCGATTATTTCGAGAAAGTAAGTGATAAGGATGGTGCTCTAGCTACTCGGGAACTAGCCAAGAAAGAAGGCCTCTTCCTTGGCTATTCATGTGGTTCTGCCTTCCAAGGACTTCGTCAGCTAAAAAATCAGCTTAAGCCTGATGATGTAGTTGTGGTACTCTTCCACGACCATGGCAGTCGCTATGTTGGTAAAGTATATAATGATGATTGGATGCGCGATCGTGGATTCCTTACCACCGAAAACAGTACCGCCGGCGATCTAGTGAAAGCCCATGAGCACTTGCCTCTAGTTTCGGTTAAACCGGATGAAGTTATTGCTGGTGCCATTCAGAAAATGCAAAAGCACAGCATTTCACAAATTCCGGTAATACAAGAGGGTGAACAAGTAGGCTCCTTGGATGATGCACAGTTGTTCCAAGCTATGATTAATGACCCTGGTTTATCGGAAAAATTTGTAGAAAACATTATGGCTGAACCTTTCCCAGAGGTTGATCATAAACTGGATGTAAAAGAAGTAGCCAAGCTTATCAACAAAGAAAATAGTGCGGTTTTAGTAAAGCTTCCTAGTGGCTCTAAACACATTATTACTAAGCAAGATTTAATTACTGCCCTTAGTTAATGGCCCTTTTTTGGGACCAAATAGGACGTGAAATCAAAATTGAAGGAAGGGTAGAACGAATTGTTTCTACCGTTCCTTCTATTACCGAGTTAATCGTAGACTTGGGAGCGCGTGATCGCCTAATCGGTCTTACCTCTTGGTGTATTCACCCTCCTAGTTTAAGGGAAGAAAAAACGGTGATTGGCGGGACCAAAAATTTAGATATTGAAAAGATTCGCTCCTTAAAGCCTGATTTGATTATTGCCAATAAAGAGGAAAGTCCAAAAGAGCAAATTGAGGCCTTAGCAAAGGATTTCCCTGTTTGGGTAAGTGATGTGCGCGATGTCGACCAAGCTTTTGAAATGCTAAAGCTCATTGCGGAGCTTATTCAAGCAGAGGAGGCTGGCCTTAAAATGATAGAGAAGTTTACAAAATTACGAAAGCAAATAAATGCCCAGGAAAATTTAAGCTTCCTCTATTTCATATGGAAAGACCCATGGATGGTGGCTAGCTCCGACACCTATATATCAGCCCTACTAGCGGAAAACGGATTAAAAAATTTAGCCCCTATAAATGAGGGAAGGTATCCAACTTTAAGCATGGAAAATATTGTTGAGCTTAATCCAGATCGCATTATTCTAAGCTCGGAACCCTATGCCTTTAAGAGTCTTGATTTGCAAGAGTTTCATGCTTTAGGCTTAAAATCCTTTTTGGTTAATGGAGAGTATTTTACTTGGTACGGCAGCCGACTAGGAAAAAGCCTGGACTATCTAAGGAAAAACCCTTTTTCTTTTTAAGGCGCTAGGGACTTAGTGTCATTTTTACTATTTTTAGGAACATAATCACTTGTTTCTGTGCCTGATATTACGAAACCTATACTGTTTTACTCTGGAAATTTCACTTGTAAAAAAATGGTGGAATCCGCTTTAATGGAGCCTGAGTATCAGTTAATGAGTAGTAATAGCTTGGGAGACCTTCCCGATCTTAAGGCCCTCGCATACTTTCATTTAATAATATTTTGTCCAGGTAATAACTTCGAGGCCGAGCATAAGTATATTGAAGAAGTTAAGCGTTTTCATCCGGGATTAACATTACCATTGATCCTCATAGATCCTAACCTAGCTTTTGATGACTTTGAGGATTTCGAGCAAATGGACATTCAGGACTATCGCAGTAATGATGTCAGTAAAAAGGCCATCCGCTTTAGCGTAAACCAACTATTTAAGGCGCGAGAAGAATATTTTGAGCGAGAAGAAGAAATTAAACGCCTAAAGATTGAGCGTAGCAAAAAGAATAATTTACTAGAAGAAGTTAGCCTCAAAGCTCAAGAAAGCGATCGCCTAAAAACAGCCTTCCTAAACAATATCTCTCATGAGTTGCGCACTCCCATGAACGGTATTTTAGGCTTTTTGGAATACTTAGAAGACCCCCAATTAGAAGGGGAAATCAAAAGCCAGTTTATTAAGAATATCCGCGTGAGCAGTGAAAGGCTGTTGAATACGCTACAGGACTTAATTGAAATCTCTGAAATTGAAGCAGGTGACTTAAAGGTGAAGTTTGAAACTGTAAACCTTCAGAATTTGCTTTACTTTATTCGCAAACTATACCAGCCCAGAGCCCATGCCAAGAATTTGGAAATAGAGTTTTCATTAAATGTACCTGAGGAACAAAGGGTAATCTGGAGTGATCAAAATAAAATTAAAGGGATCCTAATTCACCTTTTAAATAATGCTTTAAAATTCACCAATCGCGGTAAAATTCACTTGCGGATTAATTTGGTTGCTGATCAGTTAAACCTTTCAGTATCAGATACTGGAATAGGCATGAACGAAACTGATATCGCCAACATCTACCAGCATTTTGTTCAGATTGAGGAACATCTCACGCGTAAATACGATGGATTAGGATTAGGTCTTACCATATGCGAAGCCTATAGTAGATGCTTAAACGGTAAGTTGGAAATAGACTCGCAGGTCGACCATGGAACGACTGTAATGCTGCAAATCCCATATATCAGCGGGAAGCAAGAAGTAGCCAAAGAAAAGGAGTTGATAAATGGTCAACAGAAGTTTAGTAAGGCTAAGGTTTTATTAGTTGATGATGATCCCATTAACCTGCAACTTTTGGAGAAATTCTTAAAAGATAGCGTAGGAGAACTGGATACCTTAAAAGCAAAAAACGGCGTAGAAGCGGTAGAGTTTTACAAGCAAGACCCCAGCTTCGACCTAATCCTAATGGATTTAAAAATGCCTTTGATGAATGGCTTCGAGGCAACTCGAGAAATCAGGAAGCTTAATGCCGAAATCCCGATTATTGCGCAAACCGCTTATGCCATGCATCAAGATAAAGAAAAGGCTTTGTCGGAAGGCTGTAATGACTACCTCAGTAAACCGCTAAATAAAATGCTGTTTTATAAAACCTTAGACCGGTTTCTTAAGCACCCAGAATTTGCTTCACCAAAGCAGGACCCTGATAAATAAAGCCCGTATATACCTGCACTAAGCTCGCTCCTGCGGCTAGTTTCTCTTCATAATCTGCTTTACTATGGACTCCACCAACGGCTATAATTGGAAAATCCTTTTTAGCGTGTTCCTTCAAGTATCGGATAACTTCAGTTGACCTTTCTTTAACTGGTTTACCACTTAAACCGCCAGCCCCAATTGCCTCTACCTTTGCCGTGCTTGTTTTCAATCCTGCTCTGCTAATTGTAGTATTAGTGGCGATTAAGCCCTCGATATTGGTTTCCTCGACAATCTCCAAAATATCATCTAATTGCTCATTACTTAAGTCTGGGGCAATTTTCAGTAAAATCGGCTTAGATTCTGCTTCCTGGGCATCATCCTCCTTTAAGCTTTTTAAAATACGCTTTAGGGGTTCCTTCTCTTGCAAATCGCGCAAGTTGGGAGTATTCGGTGAGCTTACATTAACCACAAAATAATCTACATAAGGGTGCAATGCCTTTCGGCAGATGCGATAGTCTTCCAGAGCATTTTCATTGGGCGTGACCTTGTTCTTACCAATATTACCACCAATGATTAAGTCCTTTGGGCGCTTCGCCTTTAGCCGCTCTACGAGCTCCTCTACTCCTGAATTATTAAAACCCATGCGGTTAATCAGAGCTTCATCTGCCGGTAGGCGAAACATTCTAGGCTTGGGATTTCCAGGCTGAGCCTTCGGGGTAATGGTTCCTACTTCTATAAAACCAAAGCCATAATTATAGAGTTCTTTGTACAGCTTTCCATCTTTATCAAAACCTGCTGCTAAACCTACTCTATTGGGGAAATGTAAACCCCATAGGTTTATGCTATCACTCGACTTTGGTCGAAACATGGACCTAGTAATTGCTCCAAAACCGGGAATCATATGGAGCCTTTTAATCAGGTTAAAAGTAAAATGATGCGCCTTTTCAGGGTCGAGTTTAAATAGTAGTGGTTTGATGATGCTGCGGTACATTCCGAAAATTTGTGCAAAGATAGCACTATGTAAGCTCCTAAAGAGATAGTATCTTCGCAGGCTCTATGGCAGATAAATCCATAAATATTAAAAACCGCAAGGCTCGATTTAATTACGAGATTCTCGACACTTTTGAAGCTGGCATCAAATTACTGGGCACGGAAATAAAATCCATCCGCCAAGGTAAGGCAAGTTTGCAGGAGGCCTATTGCTATTTCGAGCGAGACAATCGTTTGATGGTCAAGAATATGCATATCGCTGAATACGACCATGGCAATATCAACAACCACGAACCCCTGCGCGAAAGGTTATTACTTCTCCACAAAAGAGAATTGGAAAAACTAAAGGCGGAGGTTGAAAAAGGCAATCGCTCGGTAATTCCCTTGAACTTATACATTAATGATCGTGGCTTAGCAAAAATGAAAATCGCTTTAGGCCAGGGTAAGAAATTACACGATAAACGCGATTCCATTAAGGAAAGGGATGTAAAACGGGAAATGGATCGGGCGATGCGTCGCTAAGGATCAAGTATAGTCTCTACGAAGTTTCTTGTTTAGATGCTCTGCTAAGAGCTCCAACTCTACCGCCTCTTCTACTCTTTTACAACATGCTCGCAAACGCGCTCTTAGCGCTAAAGCCGCTGGAGGAAGCAATGCTGATGAACGCTGATAGGTCGCTTTATCGGGCCAAGTAGCGTACTCATAATAATTAAGATCGGAGTCTCTTCGATGGATGCGAGCTCCTAAGCATCCGGCATATCGAAAGTTCAAATCATTTAACAAACGCCAAGTGCTTAAGAACTCCTCTTCAGCATCCTCTTTTAAGTGATAGGAAAGTATGGTTATATGTCTACCCACAATAAATTAAATCAACAGGAGCAAGTTAATAAAAAGTCATAGCGCGATATAGGCGTAACACGCAATTCAACTAATTATTTTACAGATAGTTATTTTTTGAATATTCTATTCAAAGCTCCGTAGATAATAAAAAGTGATAGTGCCGTGAAATTTGTTTTATCGTTTTTTCTTCACTCTGTTTTGGGAAATGCCTCTAGCTTTAATCTTTCTTTAAGAGGAGACTCTCAAAAAAAATCAGACTATTGCCCTCAGAATCTTTGCTTTAAAAAAAACCGATGTCAAAAAAATTCTTGGCCTTTTTGGGCTTTATCGTTTTGCTCAGTTTCGCACGTCCAATCGTGATGCCGGGTAAAAGTCCATATCTCTTTTTACTATGGAACCTCTTTTTGGCCGCTCTACCCTATTTCTTCGTTCTTTTAAAAAATCGAATATCAAATAGCGGAATATACCAGTGGTTTTTGATTGGCCTCTGGTTACTATTCCTCCCCAATGCCCCTTATATCATTACCGACTTGGTGCATTTAGATCATTCCATGGGCTTCGACTGGTATGATACAGTACTAATTTTAAGTGCGGGTATAGCCGGAATAAAGTTTGCCTTCGATAGTTTAGATTTAATGCTCAAAGATTTTAAGCAACGTATCCCCTTTATTCCTACTTGGGCCTGGAATTTCATATTCCTCAGTCTGTCGGCCTACGGTATTTACTTAGGTCGCTACTTGCGCTTTAATAGCTGGGATATCTTAACCCAGCCTTTAGGCTTGCTTCGATCTTGCGCAGAACTTTTCCTACACCCCTTTCAGCATCAACAGGAGTGGTCTATGATTGTAATTTTTGCTGCTTTCCTTTTATTACTCCGCCAGATTTGGCCTAAGGAGATTTTAGAGAAAACCGAAGATTAAATTCAATTAGAGTTTGTGACGAACCGCTAATAAGGTGTTTTTCAACAAACTTACCCTAGTCATTGGCCCAACACCACCAGGCACCGGAGTAATATAACTCGCCTTCGCCTTTACACTGTCAAACTCTACATCCCCTACCAGGCGATGTCCAGATTTTTTGGTCTTATCTACTACTCTGGTAGTACCCACATCGATGATTACCACATCGTCCTTCACCATATCGCCGGTAATAAAGTTAGGCTTCCCTAAAGCAGCGATAATTATATCTGCATCTAAAAGAAGCTCCTTTAAATTGGTGGTGCGACTATGGCAAAGAGTTACCGTGGCATTTCCGGGATAATGATTTCTACCCATTAAAATACTCGCAGGCAAGCCTACAATATGCGAGCGACCTACCACCACACAATGTTTACCGCCAGTTTCGATATTATAACGATCTAAAAGATCCATAATGCCCATGGGAGTGGCCGGTACATAACTCGGAAGATTAAGGGCCATCTTACCCAAATTCATTGGGTGAAAACCATCTACATCCTTTTCTGGATCAATGGCCATCAAAACTTTTTGCTCGTTAATATGCTTGGGTAAAGGCAATTGCACGATAAAACCATCTACATCTGGATCATTGTTAAGCTTATCCACTTCTTCCAATAATTCCTTTTCGGTAATGGTTTCCGAAAGCTTTACTAAACTAGACTTATAACCTACTTCCTCGCAATCGCGAATTTTGGCGTTTACATAAGTAACACTAGCGCCATTATTTCCAACTAAAACCGCGGCCAAATGAGGAGTTTTCCCTCCCTTCTCTTTAATGGCTACTACTTCTTCTGCAATTTCATTGCGAATTTCTTGGGAGGTCTTCTTACCGTCAATAAGGATCATGGTTCTAAGTTTGGATAGAATCGCAAAGGTAGAACAAGAAGCTGGCTTAACAAGTATTAGCGACGTTCTCTTCGCAAGGCACGTCCGGTTCCGATTAAGATGGCAGGGATAACCAAATGAAGTACCCAATATAAAAGGGTATCCATATCCTTTTTCATCAAGCCTTCATCAGGGTCGTTCTTGTATTCCTTCCACATGCGAGGAGCTTCCTCGTAAATGGTTGGCGAGAGATATGCCAAATGCAATAAAATGGCAATCGAAATCAATATAATGATAGTACCTAAAAACTTCCTTCCCATTATTTTTTAGCTTAATTAGCCGCTAAAATAAATAAGCCGAAGGACTTAGAACCTAAAAAAATCTACAATTGGACTTTACATAGGTCGGCGACCACCGCTCATGCCTTTCATCATATTGGCCATTCCACGTCGACCACCAGCGCCCTGCATCATTTTCATCATCTTGCTCATTTCGCCAAATTGCTTCATTAATTGATTTACCTCTTGGATGCCTTTGCCAGCTCCATCGGCAATTCTTTTTCGTCGGCTACCATTAATAAGCTTAGGATTGGCGCGCTCTTCAGGGGTCATGGATTGAATAATAGCTTCTACGCCCTTAAAAGCGTCGTCATCAAGATCTACATTCTTCAGCATTTTACCCATACCAGGAATCATGCCCATCAGATCTTTCATATTACCCATCTTCCTAATTTGATTAATCTGACCTAAGAAGTCATCAAAATCAAATTGGTTCTTGGCAATTTTCTTTTGTACACGACGGGCCTCATCTTCATCAAACTGCTCCTGGGCACGTTCAACTAAAGAAACCACATCACCCATACCAAGGATACGGTCGGCCATACGTTCGGGATGGAATACATCTAAGGCATCCATTTTCTCCCCGGTACCAATAAACTTGATCGGCTTTTTAACTACCGAACGAATGGTTAAGGCTGCACCACCACGAGTATCACCATCTAATTTGGTAAGAATTACCCCTTCGTAATCCAATACATCATTAAAGGCTTTGGCCGTATTAACTGCATCCTGACCGGTCATGGAATCTACCACAAAAAGGGTTTCCTGTGGTTTTACTGCTTGATGAATATTCCGAATTTCGGTCATCATATCTTGGTCAATTGCTAAACGACCTGCGGTATCGACAATCACCACATTATGGCCATTCTGCTTAGCGTGCGCCAAGGCCTTTTGAGCAATATCAACGGGATCTTTGTTCTCCTTATCAGAGAATACCTCTACCCCAATTTGATCACCAACCACATGCAACTGGTCGATTGCCGCGGGACGGTAAACGTCACCTGCTACCAAAAGTACCTTGCGGGTTTTCTTGCGCTTCAGGTAATTAGCCAATTTACCGGAATGGGTAGTTTTACCCGAACCTTGTAAACCAGCCATTAAAATTACGCTTGGCTTTTCACTAAGATTAAGCTCCGATGCGGTACCTCCCATCAAAGAGGCCATCTCATCACGTACCGCTTTGGTTAAAACCTGACCCGGCTTAAGACTAGTAAGTACATCGGCTCCTAAAGCTTTCTCTTTTACAGTATTGGTAAAATCTTTGGCAATTTTAAAGCTAACGTCGGCATCCACTAAGGCGCGACGTATTTCCTTTAAAGTTTCCGCAACATTAACTTCGGAAATCTGGCCATGTCCTTTAAGGACGTGAAAGGCTTTATCTAATTTATCCTGAAGATTATCAAACATATCGTCAATTCAAAAGGGTGGCAAATTTAAGAAAAGCAATTGGTCGAGCTTACATCCGCTCGGGAACCCCAATTCCTAAAAGTGCCATCGCATTTTTAATTACCGCGGCTGTCTTTTTAGATAGGTCTACCCTAAAGGCCACCGCTGCTGTATTTGTATCATTTAAAATGCTTACCTGCTGGTAAAAAGCATTGTACTGCTTCACCAAGTCGTAAGTATAATTTGCAATTACTGAAGGCGATTTATCCGCTGCTGCTTCCTGTACAATCTCTGGGAAGCTTAATATGCCTTTAATTAAATCGCGTTCTTGAGCAATAAGCTCGATATATTGGCCGGTTACGGGTAATGTTAATTCCTCCGCTTTGCGCAATAAGGAACGAATTCGAGCATGGGTATACTGAATAAAAGGACCGGTATTTCCTTGGAAATCCACCGATTCTTCTGGATTAAAAAGCATGCGTTTTTTAGGATCCACTTTCAGCATAAAGTACTTTAAAGCGCCCATGCCAATCATGTGGTACAGTTCTTCTTTCTCGCTTTCGCTGATGCCATCCGTTTTCCCTAATTCCTCCGAAATGTTTTTGGCCGTTAGCCGCATTTCATCCATTAAATCATCGGCATCTACCACGGTACCTTCACGAGACTTCATCTTGCCGGAAGGCAGATCTACCATACCATAACTAAGGTGATAAAGCTTTTCAGCCCATTTATAACCTAGCTTTTTCAGAATGGCAAACAACACTTTAAAGTGATGGTCTTGCTCATTTCCAACGGTATAGATCATTCCGTCAATGCCAAAATCCTCATAACGCTGGATGGCAGTACCAATATCTTGGGTCATATATACGCTGGTGCCATCCTTTCGCAGAAGGAGCTTCTCGCCCAATTTCTCCGCTTCCAAATCACACCAAACCGAATTATCATCCTTGCGGAAGAAAATGCCTTTTTCTAATCCTTCTTCAACAACCTGCTTCCCTAGAATATAGGTTTCACTCTCGTAATAGTTCTTATCGAAATTAACTCCCAAACGATCGTAGGTAGCATTGAATCCAGCGTAAACCCAGGTGTTCATGGTTTCCCAAAGCTTTACCGTATCAGCATCACCGTGTTCCCACTTTCTAAGAGTCTCGCGAGCTTCCTGTAAAATAGGCGCTTCGTCTTTGGCCTCTTCTTCGGTTTTACCAGATTCAATTAAACTTCGAATTTCAGCTTTATAGGCCTTATCAAATTCTACGTAATACTTACCTACCAAATGATCACCCTTTAGGCCACTGCTCTCTGGAGTCTCGCTATTGGCAAATTTGCTCCAAGCGACCATGCTTTTACAAATGTGAATTCCACGATCATTGATGATCTGCACCTTCTTCACATTTTTTCCTGCGGCGCTTAAAATATTGGATACCGAATAACCCAAAAGAATGTTTCGGATATGTCCTAAATGCAAGGGTTTATTGGTGTTTGGCGAGGAATACTCCACCAAAATGGTTTCATCTTCGGAGGCATGGTGTCCTATGGATTCTAAATCCTGAATACCATGCAAACAGGCCAACCAATAATCATTGGAAATCTCTAGGTTTAAAAAGCCCTTAATCACATTAAAAGAGCGAACCTCCGCCATGCGCTCTTGCAAGGCAATACCAATTTCTTCGGCGGTAGCTTCCGGCTTTTTCTTGCTCGATCGCAAATAAGGAAATACCACCAAGGTAAGATCCCCTTCAAACTCTTTACGCGTTGGTTGAATATCGATGGGCGCTCCTTCGAGCTGATATAAATCTTTAAGCGTTTCCGCTACAGCAGCTTGTAAGCGGGAATTAATGTCGTGCTGCATTAGTTTTTCTGTTGGGCTTCGATTTGTTCGTAAACCGGTTTAAAAATGCGAAATGCGGCCTCAGCCATGGCATTTCCTTTATCGTCTAAAAGGGGATTTATCTCCACCATTTCAAAGCAAATAAAACGAGGGTCTTTAAGTAAGTTTTGCAGTATACTTAAAGCTTCATCTTCTTTAAAGCCATTGGGGACAGGGGTTCCGGTACCACGACTTACCTCCGGATCCATCGAATCTACATCAAAGGATAAATAGAGAATGTCACAGTCTTTTAAATACTCCAGGGCCTCCTTGGTGATAGTCTCAATTCCTCGCTCACGAACTTCCTCTACAGTATAGTTTGGAATTTCGTATTTCTCGATTAATACTTCTTCTGGGGTTTCGGTGCTGCGTACTCCTATATAAACAAGATCTTGAGGGAGAACTCGTTGATTAGAGCCCTTCATCACATTCCAATGCCAGATTGTTTCTTGCTCAGGTTGATTATTCTGACACTCTAAATTATCCTCATGGATAGCGGTAGCTAGAGGCATGCCGTGCACATTACCACTCGGGCTAGTATAAGGACTGTGCAAATCTGCATGCGCATCTACCCAAACTACCCCTAGTCTTTTATTAGGAAAGGCCTTTTTAATGCCAGCAATGGTGCCTCCGGCACTACTATGGTCGCCAGCAACTACCACTGGGAACTGCTCTTGGCGTAATACGCTACTCACCGAATTTTCGATGCGGGAATACATTTCAGCAATGCCATCTAATCGTTTAGCATAGGCCATTTCGGTTTCTTCGTACAAACGGTGATTAACCGTTTCTAAACGAAATTCTGCATGGCGAAGAAAGAAGCTACGATCGTATTGCAGGCTGGCAATTTGCATGGCGTCTAATCCTAATGAAGAACCGCGAGTACCGGCACCTAATTCGGATGTAACACCTATAATTTGTAAATCCCTAGACATATTTTGCTTTTTTGAGTGCCGCAAAATTAGGGAAAGGAAATGAGCTTCTAATTGGCGATTTTAAGGATTCGCTGCTGCGAAACCTTACTGTTTGAAAAGCGAATCCGAGTAAAATACACAGCCTGCTTTAAACCAGGGGAATATGGTTATTTAATCGTTCAAGCAGAACAGTTGGTTATGAAATGGAAACCCTCAAGTATTTTCGATTATCGGCACTTATTCTTCGATAAACGGTAATTAATGTCGATTTGTAGTAAAATCATCCTCTCAAAAAATCTAAATTCGTATTAACAAAGTATCATGAAAAGCGAGCAAAGGCAGGCCCACTGGGAAAAAATCTACCAAGAGAAGGATACAAGCCAAGTAAGTTGGTTTCAAGCTAAACCAGAGCAATCATTAAATTGGATAAAGTCTGTCGACTTAAAAGCCGAAGATGCGATAATCGATATTGGTGGTGGCGATAGTCGCTTAGCCGATTTTCTGCTCCTAGAAGGATTTACAAACCTTAGCGTTTT
>CATMQD010000033.1 GCA_950073045.1 uncultured Flavobacteriales bacterium
CCACTACATTTGGCTTAAGAGCAAACATTTCCATAGATGATATCCGAATTGATAATGCCCCCACTTGCCCTCAACCAAGCAATGTGAGCATTACTGGAAGCACTCCGACCAGCATCGATGTAAGCTGGACCTCCGGCGGTGCAACTAATTGGCAAATTCAATATCGTCAGAGCGGAAGTGGAAGTGCCTTTACAGTGGTTAATGCCAATACAAATCCATTTACCTTGAATGGTTTAAATCCCAGCACAAACTACGAGGTTTTAGTGCGTGATAGTTGTAGTGCCAACGATGTAAGCTGGTGGACGGGCCCCATCTATGGAAGTACCGCGTGTGGAGTTACCAGCCTACCATTTAGTGAAAACTTTGATGGCCCAGACTGGCAAGAAGGAATTAACTTCTTTAATCAAAATGATCAAATAAGTGCATGCTGGTCGCGAAACCGCCAGAACAATAATGATAAATGGGGTACTGGCACCGGAACAACCCCTAGCTTTAATACGGGTCCTTTAGAAGATGTTCAAGGCTCTGGTAACTATATCTATTTCGAGAGTGACTTCTCTAGCCAAAATAACCCTGCCGTTATTCGCAGTCCAGAGATTGCCTTAATCAACAGCTCTGGTGCTAAACTGTATTACAGTTACCACATGTTTGGCAATAATATTAACTCTCTTCAGGTACGATTAAACACCAATCAAAGTGGTAATAATATCTTGCTAAGAACCTGGACTAACCAGCAGCAAAATAGCAGTGGTGCATCTTGGAAGGTAGATTCTATCGACCTTAGTGCTTATGTTGGTGATACCGTAAAGGTGATATTTAGAGCAGTATCGATAGGTGGCCAAGGCGATATTGCTGTTGATGAAGTATCCATACTTCCGATAGGACCATCTTGTGGGGTACCTTTTAATCTACAATTAACGAATAGCACCTACTCTAGTTTAAGCTTTAGTTGGTCGAATAGCAATATTGGCGCAAGCACAACCACTTTACGTTGGTACGATGCAGCCTTAGGACCAGGCACAGCAACTGTAGTCCCCAACGTGTCTAGCCCATATTCTATAAATGGATTAAACTCGAGTAGCGACTATGTAACCGAATTATTCGATAGTTGCGGCACGGTAGTAAGCACCAGTTTAACAGATACTTTGTCCACCCTATTCTGTCCTCCGGTTACAGCGGGTTTTACCTTAAACGATCGCTTTTTAAGGAGAGATTTCACTTCCACCTCCACTAATGCCGATACCTTAATTTGGGATTTTGGAACTGGTGATAGTAGCAATGCCCTTAACCCTGTTTATCATTACGATAGTGCCGGAACTTACACGGTAATTCTTATCGCAGCTAATGGTTGTGGTAACAGCGATACCCTAGTTCAGATAATTGAGGTTTGTGATACCCTGCGCGCCAATTTCACTTGGCAGCAAACTAATGATAGTACTCGATTTACCGCCGATCCCGGCAATCACGCCAGTGGTTACTTTTGGGAATTAGGCAATGGCACTACTGGAAGCGGAAGCACAGCGGCAGCCTTTTACAGCGATACCCTAGATAAATCGGTTACATTAACCAGTTGGAATGCCTGCGGGGATACGGTTCGAAATACCCGTACCGTTGAAGCTTGCGATCCACCAAAGGCTGATTGGACTTATACAATTCTCCCTCCTGTTAGCTCAGGATTGCGAGTTCAGTTTGACGGAACAATCTCTACAGGAGCGAGCTCTTACAGCTGGGATTTTGGTGACGGAAATACAGGCACGGGACCTACCCCAATTCACATTTACGCTACCCCGGGTTTGTTTTATGAGGTAACACTTAATATTACTGGTGTTTGCGGAGAGTCTACCCGGAAATTTAAACTCAATGAAATTGGATTGGAGGAAATTGATCTGCCCCAAGCACAATTATATCCTAACCCAGTTAGCGAAATACTTACTATTGAATGGAATGAGGAAAAACCTAGTGTGGATGTATTCCTAATTTACAGCAGTACTGGTCAATTAATGATGAAGATCCCATATAAGAAACAAGAGCAGCTGGATCTCAGTGGTCTTAGCCCTGGTTTCTATCGATTAATCATTAAAGGTGATTTCGGTGAACTGCCCTATTCATTTGTGAAGGATTAAATTTTAGCCCCGAGTCTTTAAAAAGGTTCGGGGCTTTTTTTTTTGCGGAAAGCTGATAGAGATCACTGTAGCTTCGACCAGAAAGAGCTAAATTGCTTAAAAGCTCTGATGAAACGCAAGAAAAATCCCAAGATAGACCTTGAACGGTATCGTGTTCATTTCCTGCTCGCAGGTGTTGCACTGTCACTGTTTATTACCATTCAAGTTTTCAATATCAATTTCTCTGAACCTGAATTAAAGGCTCCTAAAAAAATTCAGGTGGATGGTGATGAAATTGTAATCCCTATAACGGTTCGCCCTCCCAAACAGGTAAAGATCGAGCAACCTAAAGACCTACCCAGCGAGCTTAATGTGGTGGACGACAATACTGCTGTAGAAGAAGAATTGGATATTAGTGCCACTGAAACCAATGAAGACGAATACATCATCTCTGATCCAAACACTCGTTTTGTTGAAGGTGATGTTGAGGTTATTGAGCAGGAATCCGAAGATTTACAAGAATTGGAAGATCCGATTCCATTTGCAGTAGTTGAAAGCGTTCCAGTTTTTCCGGGATGTGAAGATTTTACAGAAAACTCCGACCGTAAGGATTGCTTCCAAATGCAGCTCCTCACCTTTGTTAGTCAAAATTTTGTTTACAGCGAAAGAGCCCGACAAATGAAGATTCAGGGAAGGGTGCTGATTAGCTTTGTAGTGGAAAAGGACGGCTCTATTAGCAACATCCAAGTTATCCGCAGTGTGGATCCTTGGCTGGATGATGAAGCGGTGAGAGTAATCTCTAATTTACCGAAAATTGAGCCTGCCAAACAGAGGGGACAAGCGGTGCGGATGAGCTTTGTTGTACCTATAAAGATTGAGCTTAAAGAATAAGAATCAAGTTGTTCTTAGAAGCTTTCCCTGAAAAAGAATCAAAAGGGCATGTACTAAAAAAGCCTTCCTGATAAAGTCAAGAAGGCTTTTTTTTGTGCGGGCGGAGAGACTCGAACTCTCACACCTCTCGGCACTAGATCCTAAGTCTAGCGTGTCTACCAATTCCACCACGCCCGCGAGCTTGAATGGGGCGGCAAATATAAATAAAATATTGAGCTTACACAGAAATATTTTTTGATTCGGATATTAAGCGTTTCTGAAACGTTTATTACCAAGCTCGGCCACCTGAATTAATTACTTTTGTGCCCTATTCATTGAGTGTATGAAATCTTTCGACTTAAACGATTTATCTGGCAAGGATGCACATCAGCATTTACTTTCAGCGGTAGGCCCTCGCCCTATTGCTTTCGCCAGTACTATAGATGAGGATGGTAAGCCCAACCTAAGCCCCTTTAGCTATTTCGGAGTATTTAGTAGCAATCCTCCTATTTTGGCTTTTTCCCCTGCTCGCAGAGTACGTAATAACACTACAAAAGACACCCTTCATAATGTGCAAAGCACCAAAGAGGTTGTGATAAACATTGTGAATTACGACTTGGTACAACAAATGAGCTTAGCCTCTACCGAGTACGCGACTGGCGTTAATGAATTTAAAAAAGCCGGCCTCACCCCTATTGAATCCGATTTGGTAAAACCCTTTCGGGTGAAGGAGTCGCCAGTTCAATTTGAATGTAAGGTAAACGACATTATCTCTTTAGGTGATGAAGGAGGTGCTGGTAACATGATTATTTGCGAGGTAATTCGCATGCATGTAGATGAGTCGGTTTTGAACGAAAATGGAATCACCGACAGCACAAAGCTCGATTTAGTAGCACGTATGGGTGCCAACTGGTACTGCCGGGCAAATCGCGAATCGATGTTCGAAGTAGAGAAGCCTCTTGCCACCTTAGGGATCGGCGTTGATCAAATTCCAGACCGTATTCGCAAAAGCGTATTCTTAACAGGCAACGACCTAGGGAAGCTTGGAAATGTGGAACGACTCCCCAACGATGCCGAGCTTGAAGAATTTGCTCGAGAAGAACGTATTCGCACTATTTTCGAAAGCTCAGACAACGGCATGGAAGCCCGTGAGCAATTGCACGAATACGCCAAAGAATTACTAGAAGAAGATAAAGTAAGCAAAGCATGGAAAGCCCTGCTTTGTGATAAATTGAACCGCAGTTAAATAGAAAAATGGAAGTAAGCGGAATTGTTAAGCGCATCAGCGACACCCAGAACATCAGTGCCAAGTTTAAAAAACGTGAAATCGTTGTTACTACCGAAGAACAGTACCCACAGCATTTAGCGATTGAGTTTGTGCAAGACAAAACTGATTTATTAGATAATTTCAGTGAGGGAGAAAAGGTTACCATTGGCATCAACCTTCGTGGGCGAGAATGGACTTCTCCTCAAGGAGAAGTGAAATACTTTAACTCTATCCAAGGATGGAGAATCGAAAAAGAGCAGAACTCGGCTCCAGCACCAGCTGGCGGAGGAGCTGCCCCTAGTGGAGCAACTGGACCTAGCGACAATACTAGCTTCAGCAATCCACCAAGTATGGCTCCTTACGAGGAAGACGACGACGATTTACCTTTCTAAATGCCTATGGGATTCGCAAAGCGTTTTGAAAAACTATTTCGGTTTTTACTACCATCGCCCTTTGCGATCGCCTTATTATTAAGCCTGCTCAGTTTTATCCTATATTGGATATTCGGAGCAGGCTCTTTTATTGAAAAACTGGAAAACTCTGCAAACTATTGGCAGAAAGGCTTATGGAATGCACCCCTCCTAGTATTTATGGTGCAAATGATGCTAATTCTTGTTTTAGGTCATATTCTCGCACTAGCCAAACCCATCAAAATATTCATTGAGCGATTACTCTCCTTAACTAAGGATCCTGCCACTAACACTGCTATTATCACCTTCTTTACCCTGATATTGGCATTCTTCAATTGGGGCTTGGCTTTAGTATTTGGAGCGGTGATGGCTCGTAAAGCGGCAGAAAACTTTTCGGCTCGAGGCCAGAAGTTTAACTATGGTGTTTTAGGAGCTGCTGGCTATAGTGGTTTAATGGTTTGGCATGGTGGCATCAGCGGCAGCGCTCCAATAAAAGTTGCGGAGAGCGGGCACTTAGCGAGCTTAAGTCAGGGTAGCATCGCAGGATTACCCGACCGTATAAAATGGAGTGAAACCATTTTCAGTAGTATGAACCTCAGTGCATCTCTCATTTTACTGATAAGCCTTCCCATCTTAATGTACTTCTTAGCAAAAAAAGCACCTCGCCAATTAGAATCGCTTAGTGCCTCAAACCTAAAAAGTAGCCAGCAAATTTTTAAAGGAGCAGAACGGATTGACCATTCTAAATGGTTCGGATTGCTAATTGGTGTTTTAATACTAATTATTTGCATTCGCCAAATTTCCCTCGCCAACGGATTAACTTTCTTAAACCCGAACTTCATAAACCTTAGTCTTTTAGGCTTAGCTCTGCTTTTCCACGCTCGACTTAGCTCTTTTTTAAAAGCTTTAGATGATGCCATCCATGGCGCTAGTGGTATTCTATTACAATTCCCACTTTACTTTGGCATAATGGGCCTAATGCGCGATGGCGGTTTAATCGCAGAACTTAGTCAGTTCTTTAGCGCCAACGCTACTACATTTAGCTTTCCATTATGGACCTTTTTTAGTGCGGGTATCATCAATGTATTTGTCCCTAGTGGAGGCGGGCAATGGGCCATTCAAGGTCCGGTTATTTTAGAAACCGCGAAAGAACTCGGCATCCCCTATGGGAAAGCAATAATGGCAATGGCTTATGGCGACCAATTAACAAATATGCTACAACCATTTTGGGCCTTACCTTTATTGGGAATTACTGGATTAAAAGCTCGACGAATTGTACCTTACACCTTAATGCTGATGCTTGTGGGCGGCATCATTTTCTTAAGCTTCCTGATATTTTTTTAAATGGCCATCTTTCAACTTGAATCTGATTCCATCTGGTTTCCCCCTGAGGAGTATTGGGGAAGCGATGAAGGTATTGTTGCCATTGGTGGCGATTTAAGCGCCGAACGTATTATTGAAGCCTATAAACTTGGAATCTTCCCTTGGAATGAACCAGACTCCGACATCCTCTGGTGGCAACCCATCGAGCGAATGGTACTTCGGCCAAATGAAGTAAACATCAGCAAAAGCTCTAGAAACCTTATCAATCAAAAGCGCTTTAAAATCACCTTTAACAAGGCATTTGAGCAGGTAATTGAAAGCTGTAAAGTCATTCCCAGAAATGGTCAACAAGGAACCTGGATTACCGATGAGCACATAGCAAGCTTTAAGGAACTACATAATAGAGGTTTGGCCTTTAGTGTGGAAGCTTGGCAAGATGAGGAATTGGTAGGTGGACTATACGGTTTAACAAGCGGATCATGCTTTAGCGGCGAATCGATGTTCTCGAAAAAAAGTAATGCTGGAAAAATTTGCTTCATTGAACTCTGTAAAAGGTTAGATCACTGGGGTATCCCATTAATCGACTGCCAGATTTACAATCCCTATTTAGCTAGCCTTGGCGCTTACCGGATAAGCCGTGAAAGCTTTTTAAAAGAATTGGAACTGTGCCGCAACGAGCACCCCGATTGGAACGAGATTTTTAGTTAGCGAACAATATCGCCCTTAAGGCTTTATCTGTTCTCAGCCTTTTCTATTTGCTCGGCTAAAAAATCCATTTATGAAAAAATTCTTCCCTTTGCTAAGTTTCTTATTCTTAGGAACAATGGTTTTCGGACAAGACCTAAATCAAGACTTAGTAGACTTCAACTTGGAGCGGAATAAACTGAACCAGAAGGGAATGACGGTATTAGCCTCATGGTCGGTTTTAAACATCGCTTGGAGTAGCACCCAATTGAATAATTCTGATCCTCTAAAGCAATCCTATCATCAGATGAACTTAGGCTGGAACGCCGTAAATCTTGTAATTGCTGGATTTGGGATTTATCAAGCCCATAAGTTTTCTGGGGATTTAACTGTTTGGCAAAGCCTAGAGGAGCAGGCTTCTATAAAGCGAATTTTAGCGGTAAATGCGGCCTTGGACCTAGCTTATGTAGCAAGTGGATTCTACCTTAGAGAATATGCCTTTCGAGCGGATAATTTTGCTCGCTACGAAGGTTTTGGCAGGGCTGTAATCGTAAATGGAGCATTTCTTTTTGGATTTGATGTTTTAATGTACTGGGTGCATCATCAGCATGAGCTGAAAGACTTAGTGCCTCTAATGGAAAGCTTGCAAGTAGGTCCGCAAAGTGTAGGAATTAGGCTCAGCTTTTAATTACCGCGAATGTCTAACACATCTCTTAAGGCATTACCAATAAACATAAAGGAAAGCACCAGCATCATAATTGCCAAGCCAGGGATAATCGCCAAATAGGCTTTATCTACTATTAGATAGGCATAGTGATCCTTAATCATAGTGCCCCAAGTTGGAGTTGGTGGCTGGGCTCCTAAACCTAGAAAACTCAATCCGCTTTCCACTAAGATTGCCGCCGCAAAATTTGCTGCCGAAATCACAATTAATGGCGCGATAGCGTTGGGCAGGATATGTCTGAAAATGATCTTCCTATCCGGGAATGCGAGTACTCTTGCGGCTTGGATATATTCCTTTTCCTTAATACTCATTATTTGCCCTCTTATTACCCGGGCTACTTCCACCCACATGGTGAAGCCTATCGCTATATAAACCTGCCAAAGTCCCTTCCCCAGCGCGAGAGTAATCGCAATAACCAGCAACAAACCTGGTATCGACCATACCACATTGATCAGCCAAAGAATTATTTTATCTATCGCCCCACCATAATAAGCTGCAATAGAACCTAAGGGTATTCCGATAATCAAGGAAATGAATACAGCTAAAAACCCTACTGAAAATGAAACTCTGGCCCCTAAAACTAAGCGACTAAACATGTCGCGCCCAAAGCGATCGGAACCAAATAAAAAATACTTGGATTGCAAGTAGGCCTTTTCTCTAATCTGAGAGGGATTGTAAAAGTCTGAGAGCAAAAGGTATTGCTGTTCTGCATCCGCCAAGGCTCCATACTCTTGATAGTACAAAGTATCCCATTTTAAATGATGCTGAGCTAAGGGAATTCTTTGCCAAGCTAATTCCTTACCATTCCAAAAGCTATCCCACCAAGATTGCTTGGGTATTTCTTTTGGTATTTGAAGCATTTCTACTTCAAAGCCTGGTCTTTGATTCGCTAGTGCCAGGTGCATCTCATTGGCATTGGGACTATTATCCTCAATAAAGATATATGCAAAAAGCGCCATGATGGCGCTTATGCTTATAATGAGAATACCCGCTGCTCCCAGTGGGTCTCTCCAAATGCCTTTAAATATTTTCAATCCTAATAATTATCGCTTAAATCTAAAGCTACTAAATAGGCTTCACTTAGGTATAGGTCCTTCCTTAAGGACTTATGCCAATTGTCGCGTTTTTCGATATTTTCCTCCGATGATTCAATCTCGCTAAGGTCTGCTTGATTGGAATTTACAACAAGTTCTTGCCGACTCTTACGCATGCCCCTGTACTTCTTGGCCTCATTACGGTAATCCTCTTGATACTTCCGGAATTCCTCTAATTTTAATGATACCATTGTTTCTTCTCGCTCTTCCTTAATCCATTTAGCATAAGATTCTATCATGGCGAATTTAGAATTCGTGTCCATTCTAGACTTACTTCTCGAAACGATATCTGCATAAGCGCCAACACCTTTGGTCCAAATCTCATAATCAGCAGCATCAATCTCATCGTAGGGTAAAGCGAAATCCTGCTCCTTCTCCCCGTAAGGGATATACATGTAATTATCTGGCATTACGATGTCTGGATTAACACCTTTTAACTGAGGCGTGCCTCCATTAATTCGGTAGTATTTCTGGATAGTCAGCTTAAGAGCCCCCAGAGGTTTTAAGTCATTATAGGCTAAGCTCACTGCTCGATCCATATCCACAACATTCTGAACAGTTCCTTTACCAAAAGTAGAGTTACCTCCGATGATAATACCTCTTTTATAATCTTGAATCGCGGCGGCAAAAATCTCTGAAGCCGAGGCGCTAAACTTGTTCACCATTACAACTAAGGGTCCATCGTAAACTGTTCCTTTCTTCTCATCAGAGAGAACTCTAGGTCGAACTCCTGAGGCCTTCACTTGCACCACCGGACCTTCATCAATAAATAAGCCCACGATATCAATTACACCTTGCAAGCTACCACCGCCATTATTACGTAAGTCGAGCACTACACTTTTAACACCTTCCTTCTTAAGCTTCTCCAGCTCTTCCGCTACATCCTCGGCACAATCGTGATTTTGATCGCCATAAAAGTTCACATAGAATTTCGGTAAGCGGATATAGCCCACCTTATTATCTCCTTCTCCAATCACTGATGATTTGGCAAAGGTTGATTCCAGCTCTACAATATCGCGGGTAATTGGAATGTCCATTTTGGTACCATCTAACTTTCGTACAGTAAGTTTTACCACGGTGCCTTTTGGACCGCGGATATGCTTAACCGCTTTCCGAACACTCATACCTACTAGGTCAACAGCTTCTCCATCTTCTTGCTCTACCTTTAAAATTTTATCTCCCACTTCGAGGTCCCCTTGCTTCCAACAAGGACTGCCAACAATCACTTTAGAAATAGTAACATAGTCACCCTTCTGTTGCAATTGTGCGCCAATGCCTTGTAATTGGCCGGTCATATTTATTTCAAAATCCTCTTTCTTTTCGGGCGGAAAATATTGGGTGTGCGGATCATACAAAGCGGTAATCGCGTTCATATAAGCCGAAATCCAATCGATTCTTTCTAAATCATCCAAAGCCTTAAACCACTCCTCATGTGCTTCGAGTTCCTTCTGGCGCGCCTTTTCTTCTATTTCTGCAATGCTTAAAGCCTCTTCGGTGCTGGTAGAATCATTCTCTTGATCCATCATCATCTCATCCATACGTAAGAGGATGCGGTATTTCAGATACTTTCTCCAACGATCTTTAAGATCATCCATATCTGAGGCATAGCTCTTCTTTTCATCGTCGGTCTCCAGCGATTCATCAACATTAAGGTCCATGGGCTGAGCTAAAATCTCTTGATAAAAGCCTTTAACTTCTACATATCGCTTGAAGTAAATCCCAAAAGCTTCATTAAAAAAGCCTAAATCGGAGCGACGGATCTGATCATCAATTTTATCACGGTACTGACTGAGGCTATTTACATCTTCCTCAATTAGAAATCGCTTGCTGTAATCCAGGTTTTCCAAAAACAGGTCATAGGCCTTTTCGGAAAAATTATCATCGAGCTCTTGCGGTGAAAAATGGTGAGAACGCAGGACTTGGTATATGATGTTCATAATCACCTTATCCTTTTCTTCTGCCTTAGACTCAGGAGGGTAAAAGGCTAAGCCCAATCCAATAGCGGCGATTAAAAGTAATATTCGGTATTTATTCAAGTTCTTGAGAAGAGCCATAAATGCTTTTAGCTTAATTCTGTGTTAAATAAAATTGTTCTACGAAGCCTATTTAAAAAGCGGACTACTTTTGCGCTGCGAAAACGAATTCAGGCTAAAATAAACCCTTTTTTAAAAGTGCTTGTTAGTCTGTCAACTAAACTATAGTTAAAATGAGAAGAGCACTGCTCTTTTGTCTCTTTCTGTTAAGTAACGCATTAAGTGGGCAAAATGATCAATACACCATTAGTGGTTACATTAGAGATGCTAGTAATGGTGAGGAACTAATTGGGGTTAATGTGGTAATCACTGAGCTTAGAACTGGCTCTACCACCAACAACTACGGCTATTATTCCATTAGCCTTCCTCCAGGTAAATACACCATAAGCATTCAATATATCGGCTACGAAACTATTGAGCGAGAAATCACTTTAAGCCAAGATTTGAAGCTCAACTGGGAATTAAAGGAAAATAGCACCCAGCTGGATGAAGTAGTGGTAAGCTCTGAGAAAATTGATCAGAATGTAAGTAGCGTGGAGATGAGTGTGGCGCAACTGGACGTTAAGGATGTGAAGAAAATGCC
This sequence comes from uncultured Flavobacteriales bacterium, assembly GCA_950073045.1. Lineage (GTDB taxonomy): Bacteria > Bacteroidota > Bacteroidia > Flavobacteriales > Schleiferiaceae > Croceimicrobium. Next base: position 11,091 of record CATMQD010000033.1, read on the forward strand.
CGCCTTATTAGGAGAAGTAGACATTATTCGGACCTTAACTTTATTACCGGGTATAAGTACGGTGGGCGAGGCTTCCAATGGATTTAATGTTCGTGGTGGTAATTCAGATCAAAATCTAATCCTTCTAGACGAGGCTCCGATTTACAATTCCTCTCACCTTTTTGGTTTCTTCTCCATCTTTAATGCCGATGCGGTTAAAGACGTAAAGCTCTACAAAGGTGGTATCCCCTCTCGTTATGGAGGTCGCCTTAGCTCGGTGGTTGATGTGCGCCAAAAAGACGGTAACAACCGTGAGTTTTCTGGCACAGGAGGTTTGGGACTATTATCTTCTCGCTTATTGCTAGAAGGTCCTTTAGTAAAGGAAAAGTCGGCCTTTATGATTGCCGGTCGTCGATCATATGCAGATATTTTCCTTGGTCTTAGTCCAGATGAAACTATCTCACAAAACACTCTTTTCTTTTATGATTTCAACGCCAAGTTGAATTATATTTTAGGGGAGAACGATCGCTTATATCTTTCTGGATATTACGGTCGCGATATTTTTGAGATTAATGATTTATTTGGCTTTAATTGGGGTAATGCCACCACTTCCCTTAGATGGAATCACCTTTTCAGCGATAAGCTGTTCTCGAACTTTACGGCGATTTTTAGTGATTACACCTATGAACTTGGAACGCCAGATGATGATGCTTTCAACTTTCGTTTACAGTCCACCATTCAAGATTATCATTTTAAAAACCAATACACTTGGTATGCGAACTCTAAAAGTGAGTTCAATTTTGGCTTTGAAGGTATTTACTATCGCTTTAAACCTGGCACCATTAGTGGAACGGTAGAGCTTCAACTGCAGGAAGAGTATGCCTTAGAGCCTTCTCTTTACTTTAGTCATGAGTATAAGGTTAGCCCTTTACTTACTATTCAATATGGTATTCGCTATTCTTCCTTCTACAACTTAGGGAAGCAAACCAAAAACATCTACCAAAATCAAGATCTCCCCGAAATAAATGAGGTGGTAGAAAGTAAAGAGTTTGCATCTGGGGAAATTATCAAAGCCTACAATGGTTTGGAAGGCTTAGAACCTCGAATTGCAGTGAATTATCGACTAGACGACGAAAAGAGCATCAAGTTAAGCTACAATCGAACCCGCCAATACATTCACCTAATTAGTAATACAACCGCTCCTACTCCAGTAGATTTATATCGCCCTGCGGGCATGCACATTAAGCCTGCTACCGTAAATCAAATTGCAGGTGGTTACTTCCAAAACTTCTCCGATAATAAATACGAGCTTTCCCTGGAAACCTATTACAAGGATTTCCAAAACATTGTAGACTACCGTAATGGTGCGGAACTCATTTTTAATGAAACCATTGAGACAGAGATTCTTGCTGGCATCGGCCGTTCTTATGGACTAGAAGTTTATCTGCGCAAGCAACAAGGTAAATTAACTGGATGGTTGAGCTACACCCTAAGTAAAACGGAATTAAAAGTAGATGGTGTAAATCCGAATTTAGCCATTAATGCTGGGGAATGGTATCCGGCCAACTATGATAAACGCCACGATATTTCTTTAGTCCTAAACTATCAACTTACTAAGAAATGGGATATTGGGATGAATTTCACCTATCAAACTGGAAGACCGATTACGCCTCCAGAGGGTAAATTCCAAATTGAAGATTATGTAGTGCCGATTTACCGAGATCGTAACTCTTACCGCATTCCCGATTACCACCGTTTAGATTTATCAGCAAACTACACACCGCCTAAAGTAGAAGGTAAAAAGTTTTATTCTTCATGGTCTATAGGGATTTACAATGTGTACGCCCGTAGAAACGCCTACTCTATTTATTTTGAACAGCAGCCCAATGCAAACGGAGCAACCACCACAAACTTGAATACTCAGGCGGTGCAACTCTCCATCTTCGGAACCATCATCCCATCTGTAACCTGGAATTTTAATTTTTAATGATGACCAAGCACTTCAAATACCTCGCTCTATTATTCATTGCCATTGGGATGCAATCTTGTACCGATGTAGTTGACCTAGATGTTGATGCCGCTCCACCAGAATTGGTGGTAGATGGGGTTATCTCCAATGATCGAGAATTATACGTGAAGCTTAGTCAGACTTCTGGCTTTTTTGATAATAACGCTTTTGAAAAGATAAGCGGTGCTCGGGTAAGCATTTTCGAGAATGGCCAAGAAATGTCTGTATTGGATGAAAGTCCTAATGAAGCCGGAACCTATTTGAGCAATTTCAAAGGAAGCATTGGCAACGAATACCGAATTAGGGTCGAAATTAGCACCAATGCTCCCGACCAAATAATCGGCACCTGGTGGTCTACAGCCGACACCATGAAGCGGGTTCCGAACATCGACTCTATGGGTCAAATGAGTTTAGATCGTAATACAAATCCTCAAGCCTTTTTCCCCGGTGAATATGCAGTAATGTACTTCGGCGATTTTGAAGGAAAAGGAGATTATTACCGCTTAATTCGAAGCTTAAACGACTCTGTTTTCGCGCAAGAGAACTTCTTTATTACCGACGAGAATTTAGATGGTTTTTATTTCGGAAACGGTCTCTTTCCGCCAGTATCGATATATGGCCCTTTTGAAGATCCTGAAGCAGGAGAAGAACCCGATAGTTTAGGGGTTCGATTGGAATCTGTTACGGAGGCCTTTTTCGATTATATGCAGGTTTTGAACACTCAGGTTCAAACGGGTTCGCCTTTTGACGCTCCACCTGCTCTGGTGCTAGGGAATATCCATAAAGAGAATGAAGAGGGAACTTATGCTTTTGGTTATTTCCGAGTTGTAGCAGGCAGTAATGCCGGGCTGCGCTATGAGCCTTAAATTGTAGCTTTGCAAAAACTACAATTGTAATGAAAAAGGAGGTTGTATTTAATCATTGGGCCCATAGCTATTTAGCTGATTTAGGAGCAAGTGAGCAATGGAACGAGTACCTCACTCTGGCCTTAGACATTATCATTGTAGTTGGGCTAAGCCTATTGGTAGATTTTATAGCTCGTAAAGTTATTTTACGTGTTGTGGGTCGATATGTACGCCGTTCTAAAAATAATTACGACGACATATTATTGGAGAAAAGAGTGTTCCGATCCTTGGCGCACCTCTTACCTTCATTGGTGATTTATTACTCCATCCCTTATTTATTTGATGAGTCGGTAGGCCTAGTAGGTATTCTGCAAAAGTTGACCATTATCTATATGATTATCACTTTTATAAGTGTTGGTCACAAGTTTCTAAAGGCACTTGAATACATCGGCTTAAACTCTCCTCGCTTTGAAGGCAAACCAGTAAGTAGTTATATTCAGGTGGGGATGATTGTTATGTATATCGCGGGTGGCGTGTTTATCATTTCAAACCTGATGGATAAAAGCGCTACAACCATTCTCACCACTTTTGGTGCGGCTACTGCGATTATCCTCCTCATATTTCGAGATACAATATTAGGCTTGGTCGCCAGTATCCAGATCGCTGGTAATGATATGGTGCGCATTGGCGACTGGGTGAGTATGCCAAAATATGGTGCCGACGGGGATGTGATTGAGATTAACCTAACCACGGTTAAAATTCGAAATTGGGATAAAACCATTACCACCGTTCCTACCTATGCCTTCATCAGCGATAGCTTTAAGAACTGGCGTGGCATGATTTCGCAAGGTGTACGCCGGATAAAGCGAAGTATCAATATCGACATCCAAACGGTTAAATTTATCGATGATGAACTGTTTCAAAAACTCCTTAAGGTAGAGCGTATCCAAACTTTCCTTAAAGAAAGGTCGGAAGATATCGCCAAGTCTAATTCGGAGAAAAAGGTTGATAAGAGCCGATTGATCAATGGTCGTCATTTAACCAATATCGGAGTATTCCGAGTGTATATAGAAGCTTATATCGCCGAGCACCCTAATGTAGCTAAGGATCAAACGATGATGGTGCGTCAGCTGCAACCAACGGAAATGGGTATTCCTTTAGAGATCTATTGTTTCAGCAATGATATTGAGTGGCTGAACTACGAAAAAATTCAGAGTGATGTAATGGACCATCTGCTGGCTTCTATAAAAGAATTTGAATTGGAGATTTTCCAAAATCCATCTGGAACCGATCTTAGAGGTTTAAGAGGAGGCTAGCCATTTCCCTTTAGCGCTAAATGGCAATAGCAGAACCACTATGCTGATATATACAGGATAGAGCAAGGCTAAAATCAAGTACGATTGCAATAATTTAGCACCGCCATATAACTCGGTATAGCGATAAAGCAGAAGCGCATCAGCCACTACTTTATATAGAAAAAGGGTCCATAAAAAACTGGACACCGGAAGAAAGGCGCTAAGCACTGTACCTAAAACTATACTTAGATTTAGTAAGGCCACATTAATGGCTAGGGCTTGAGCCAATTTACTTGGATAGGCTTGGGATTTCGCACCCCAACGGAGGCGTTGTTTAATAAAGTGCTTAAAGTCCTTTGGCGCATCAGTATAAACCACCGCGGAAGGTAATGGCACAATACTCTTCTTATCCTTGGCCATTGCCTGTGCTACGAAGGTATCTTCTCCGCCAGCCCATTCCATTCCGACTGAAAGATATTCGAGAAAAGATTCGCGACGATAAGCCATAGAAGCACCGGCGGCCATTAAAACTACATTCTGCTTTAAAGCGCTAAAGGTTACTAATTGCAAACTTAGGTGATCTAAAGCCGCAAGTTTAGACCAGATATTACTTTGAGGCTTCATCCGAACTTGCCCAATTATTAAGTCGGGACTGCAGGTGCTTATTACCTTCAAATTTGCTGGGAGGAAATTCTCATCCACTTTACAATCCGCATCAATTTGAATTATGTAGTCCTCCTTAATTTGCGGTAAAAACCAGGCTAAAGCTTTTTTCTTTCCTCGGTCTGCTTCAGAAGCAATTAGCTCCGCCTTAAAAATATCGCATAGGATTGTCAATTTCTGAACTACTTCCTGATTGGAGTGATCATCCAAAACATAGACTTTAATGCGGGCCTGTGTATTAACCTGATGGAAATGGCTTAAGCTCTCTTCTAAGGCCGAAAAATCATTGTGATGAACAATGAGCAGCGCCGGCTCTGTATTGATAAAGCCCTTCTCCTTAATGGGCTTAATGGGCTTCAATAGGCCTCTCCCTAGGAAGAGAAATTGAATCTGATAAAGGATACTAAGAGTTAGAAAGTAGAAATGCACTTGAGAAGCCATGATCGATGCTCAAAGGTAAAGCATTAATTTTGGCCCAATGGCAAAGGAGAAAATCATTCTGGGTATCGATCCCGGAACGAAAATAATGGGCTATGGCCTTATTGAAACCAGCGGTAAAAACCACAAGTTAATCCATTTAGATAGCTTGCGTTTTAAGCCGGCAGATTCCCCAATATTGAGGTTAAAGCAAATTTTTGAAGGAACTTTAAAAATAATTGAGGAGTATCTCCCAGATGAGATGGCCGTAGAGGCTCCCTTCTTTGGTAAGAATGTGCAAAGTATGCTTAAGCTAGGCAGAGCACAAGGGGTTATCATGGCGGCCGCTCTGTTTAAAGATATTCCGGTAGAAGAATACTCACCACGAAAAATTAAGCAGAGTATTACTGGAAAAGGAGGGGCCAGTAAAGAGCAGGTTTATGCTATGCTCGAACGCAGCTTTGGCCATAAAATAGAAACCCGCTACTTAGATGCTTCCGATGCTTTGGCAGTAGCTCTATGCCACCACTATCAAGCTAGCAATCCTTTAGCGGGTGCGGATAAGGCCAAGTCTTGGGATCAATTCTTAAGGCAAAATCCCGACCGTAAGGCCTAATCTAGGTAAGAGCTAATTTTAGCCGCTACAGCTTTCATTTCCTCCTCTGGAAATTTCAACTTAGGACGACTAAAATCTATATCGCTTACATTATTGATGGGAATCAAATGAACATGAGCGTGCGGAACTTCTAAGCCAATTACGGCCACCCCTACCCTTTCGCAGGGAACTGCCTTACCAAGGGCATGGGCAACCTTTTTACTAAATAGCATTAAAGCTTTATATTCTTCATCCGGTAAATCAAAAAGATAATCTACCTCCTTTTTCGGAACCACTAGGGTGTGCCCAATATGAAGAGGCATGATATCTAAGAATGCAAAGGCATGCTCCGTTTCTGCAATTTTGTAAGAGGGCAGTTCTCCATTAATAATCTTGGTAAAGATTGATGACATCTTAATCGAATTTGATGTCTAATATCTCAAATTCCATTTTACCAGCAGGAGTTTGGATCTCGGCAGTTTCCCCAATCTTCTTTCCTGACAATCCTTTTCCGATTGGGCTATTGATTGAGATTTTACCATTCTTTAGATCTGCCTCACTCTCACTCACCAAGGTATAGGTCATTTTAGCTTGGTTACGCAGATTTTTAATGGTCACGGTAGCCAATACCATTACTTTGCTCGTATCGATCTTAGAGCTGTCCATTAAACGAGCATTGGAAAGGGTTTCCTCCAGCTTGCTAATCTTCATTTCTAATAAACCTTGAGCTTCCTTCGCAGCATCATACTCTGCGTTTTCCGATAAATCACCTTTATCTCTAGCTTCCGCTATTTGCTGTGAAATTTTTGGTCTTTCCACAGACTTCATATGCTCTAACTCCTTTTTGAGTTTATCAAGACCTTCCTTGCTATAATAACTTATTCCCATTTTTCATCAAATATTAAAACGCAAAAAAGACCTCAAAGAGGTCTTTTCTGATAGGCAAAGATACCTAATAATATCTATTCCTTCAATACTACTTAGAGTATGATAGAAACGCCAATGCTATGCACTCCACTAAAGAAGTCGGTGCTGCGATAAGCGTAATCTAACTGAAATGAATTGTCGTTATCCTTAGATAATGGAACATCAAATGAAACTCCAGCGTTTATACCGTTGAATACTGTGGTAGACTCGGCATAAGAACGGTTATCAAAGAAATTATATCCAGCGCGAACCGATACAATCTCCTTCCAAGAGTACTCTGCTCCTACAGTATAAATATCCTTCTCGAAAGAGTTAGACTGGAAAGCACCTGCAACTGTTAGTCTCTGCTGATCGAATTCGAAATCGTAGCTACCACCCAAAGAAAGAGTAGCTGGTAATTCGAAGCTTTCACTACGTTCGTTAAACTCTTGAGCGTAACCTCCTTGGGGCACCACTAAAGTTACAGACTGGCCTTCACCTTCGTAGGTAGCAGAAGGTCCGATGTTCTTTAAGGTAATACCGAACTTCATTTGGTCGCGGTTACCAGTTACATATTGCACACCGGCATCTACACTTGCAGAAGTAACCGTCATATCCACAATACTAGTAGTGTAAATTTTGATGTTCACACCACCACGGATAGCGTCAGTAAACTTCTGAGCATAGCCAAGGCCAATAATAGCCGTAGAAGGACTAATGCTACCAATACCACCTTCTGGGTTTTCTACTGTGGTACGATCCCAAGAACCGTAGTCGAAGGAAACAAAGTTTGCTGAAAGCACGCCATTGTCTCCTACAGATTGGTTAAAACCTGCTGCGTTAAAACCGATTCCGGCACCAACGAGCCATTGGGTGTTTACAAATGAAACCTCAGTACCATTGGTATTTG
>CATMQD010000034.1 GCA_950073045.1 uncultured Flavobacteriales bacterium
ACCAGTCGATACCATAGCCACGGGGTAAACTTTCGGCAACTTCTTGAATGGCCTTAATTGCTTCGCCACTACTGAAACCAACGGCCGGACTGCCATTTATGGCCGCGGAGGTGTACATATTGTAGCGGGTAATCTCGTTTAGGCCCTGGGTTTTCTTAATCTTCATGAAAGAGGAGTAGGGCACCATTTCATCGCGATTGTTTTTTACATAAAGCTTCATTATGTCTTCTGGCAGTCGACGGTATTCCGGACCAGCCTGCACGTAAACTTTATAGAAACTGCCAAATCGGATAAAGCCTTGCTCGTAGGTACTTCCAATCAGGATTCCCAAATTATCCATGGCTTTGCCAATGGAAACCCCTTTTTGCATTGCCGCTTGATTATCGATTTCCAGCACATACTGAGGATAATTGGCGGCAAAAAAGGTGAACAACCCATTAAGCTCAGGCCGAGCATGGAGTTTATCCATGAATTCATCATTCACCTTTTCGAAAGCCTTATAATCGCCACTATTGGTTTTATCCAACAATCGTAGGGCAAAGCCACCAGCTGCACCATAGCCGGGCACTGCTGGCGGTTGGAAAAACTCGATGGTGGCCCCGGGGATCTCATGTGCTTTTTCCTCAAGCTCCTCCATAATTTCCCACACGGTAGCCTCCCTGGCCGACCACGGCTTTAGATTTATTAAGCAAGTTCCCGCATTAGAGCCGCGGCCTTCGGTTAGTACTTCATATCCCGCTAAGGCCGAAACCGACTGGATGCCATCGATTTCCTCGGCTATTTCTTGTAATTGGCGCGAAATGTCATTAGTGCGCTCCAAAGTAGATCCAGGGGGAGTTTGAATAATCGCGTAAATCATTCCTTGATCTTCGCTTGGAATAAAACCAGCAGGTAAATTCTGACTTACGCCAAAAATCCCCAGTCCAAATAAAAGTAGGAGACCAAAGGTGATTAACCGACGATTTACAATGAGCTTGAGTAGGGACGCGTATTTACCCGTTAGTTTATCGAATCCTTGGTTAAACTTAGCCAGTCCTTTTTCAAGGAGATTCATTTTCTTTTCCTTGCCGTGATTGTTCTTTAAGATTATCGCGCTAAGCACTGGAGTGAGCGTAAGGGCTACTAAACCAGAAAGAATAATAGCTGTAGCCATGGTAATCGAAAATTGCCGGTAGAATATCCCTACGGGTCCCGACATAAAAGCCACCGGAACAAATACTGCGGCCATTAATAGGGTTATTGCAATTACGGCTCCGCTAATTTCATTAAGCACCAATTTTACCGCTTGGTAAGGGCTGAGGTCGGGCTTTTGATGCATTTTCGCATGCACCGCTTCCACTACTACAATCGCATCATCTACCACGATTCCGATCGCTAATACCAAGGCAAAAAGGGTAATGAGGTTAATCGTTAGCCCAAAGGCCTGCATAAAGATGAAAGTACCTATCAGGGAAACCGGTACCGCTAAAGTTGGAATTAGGGTAGAGCGCCAGTCGCCTAAAAAGAGGAAAACCACAAAAGCTACTAGGATAAAAGCCTCGCCTAGGGTGTGAATTACCTTTTCAATGGAAGCGTCTAGGAAGCCTGAAACATCGTAACTAATTTGATAGTCCATATCGGGCGGGAAGCGTTCTCCCTTGAGTTCCTCCAGTTTTTCTTTAACCTCTTCAATAACCTTACTGGCATTACTACCATAGGTTTGCTTTAGAGTAATGGCCGCGGAGGGGTGTTCATCAAGATTGGAATAGATATCATAAAATTCGCTACCGAACTCTACTTCAGCTATATCCTTAAGGTGAAGTATTTCCCCTTCAGGATTTGCACGAATAATGATGTCCTCATATTGCTCTGGCTTATTGTAGCGCCCTTCATAGGTTAGCACGTATTCTAAGGCCTGTGAGGTTTTACCCGAGCTTCGGCCGATACGACCGGGAGAGCCAATTACACTTTGCTCTTGTAGGGCTTCCATAATTTCGTCGGTAGAAACATTGTAAGCTCGCATTCGATCTGGCTTAAGCCAAATGCGCATTGCATATTGCCTACTGCCGAGAATTTTTGCTTGTCCTACCCCCTTCAAACGTTTTAGTTCGGGTAGAATATTTATACTGGCGAAGTTGTAGAGGAATTTTTGATCCGCCTTTTCATCTTCACTAAAGAGGTTTACGTACATCAGCATATTGGGCTGCGACCGACTTACAATTATACCCTCCCTTTGCACCAGGGGTGGTAAGCGGTTAGTAACCTGTTCGATTCGGTTTTTAACGCTTACTACCGCCTGGTTTGGGTCAGTGCCGAGGTCGAAAACAACCTGTATGGTAGCTTCACCGGCACTTGTCGCATCGGAAGTCATGTACTTCATCCCTGGAGTACCATTTATGGCTTTCTCCATAGGGATTAGCACAGAACGAACCAGCACATCGGCGCTGGCACCCGGGTAGGCAATAAAGATGTTTACCCGGGGAGGTGCAATGGAGGGGAACTGTGAAATTGGTAGAGATTGGATAGATAATATACCCAGGAAGATGATTACCAATGATATACTTATCGACAGTACGGGTCGATGAATAAATTTCTTAAACATAGCTTGCTGATTATTCTGCGTATAGCTTTAGCTGTCCAAGGAGCTCTTTGGCATTATGCATCTCAAATTCTAAATGGTCGCCATTGCGCACTTTTCGCAGGCCTTCCAATAAAATTTTATCGCCTTCTTTAAGGCCTTCCGAAACCACATAGAGGTCTTCCATTTCATTGAGCAATTCTATTTGCTCTTGATGAACGATATGCTGATCATCAATTAGGAAAACGTAGTGTTTATCGAGAATCTCGAAAGTGGCCTTCTGCGGAATTACCAAGGCATTTTCGAGCTTATCTTTCATGAGTATGCTGCCGGTTTCTCCGTGGCGCAAAAGCCGGTTAGGATTAGGGAAGGTGGCTCTGAAGGGTATGTTACCAGTTTCATTGTCGAAATCCGCTTCAATAGCACTAATGAGGCCCTCAAAAGGAAAAACCTTCCCATTGGCCATTTGAAGCTGCACGGGTAAGAGGCTATCGTGACTCAACAAGGCCATATAGTCCAAATATTCGGCTTCGGGAACATTAAAGTATACCCACATTTCGCTATTATCGGATAAGGTGCTTAACAGTTCGCCCTCATCTACTAGGCTTCCTTCTCTCACGTGGAAGCGGTCGATAATACCACTAAAGGGGGCTCTTATTTCGGTAAAAGCGTAGTGAGCCTGAGCGAGCTCTACTTCGGCTAAGGCTTTATCGTAACGTGCTTTAGCCATGGCCAGTTCGGTATTGGATACCACATCACGATCGGCTAGGGCTTTGGTGTTTTCATACTCAATACGGGCTATTTCCGATTCTGCTTGAGCACGGTTTAATTCCGCTTTGTAGATATTCGGAAGGATTTTAAATAGTAGTTGTCCTTTCTCTACCATTTGGCCTTCATCTACAAAAATGTGTTGCAAGTATCCTTCTTCTAAGGCACGCAGCTCGATATGTCTTACAGAATGGATTTGACTAACATATTCTTTGGTAATCGCTGTATCAATTCGAATTGCTTCGGTAGCAATAAATACAGTTTCTTGGGTGTGGTTTTCTGGGTGCTCGGAGTGGCAAGCGCTGAATAGATACAGGCTAGACATGCCAAGCAATAGCATTCGTCTCATTAGGAGAATTTTAGAATTTGAATTTTAGATTAAGCCTAAAGCGGCTTGAAGGTGAACCCAGAGACGGGCTCATTTTGGAAAGACTAAAATTCTAAACGAATGGGATTTTAAGCTCGCAATATTGCAAGTACAATGGACGGCCATTAGTCCTGGGACCAGATACTAGTGGCCTTTCGCTTGGATGTCCGGGTAGCTCAGGAAGAATATAACCCTCTTCCCCGATAGTAAGGCAAAGGGCATCATCAGCCAAGTCCTCTTCCGTTTCACTCTCCGAAGCCAGATGTTCGAGAAAGCTATCGAGCTTTTGGGGCAGCTCATCCTGAATAAGGGAATGCGATTGGAAAACGGAAGATTCCTGAATCTGCGCACCAGAAAAATCAGCTTCCGGACTAAGGGAAGTGAGAAACAAAGACAAGGCTATTTCTCCGAGAAGAGAAACTCCGGCAAGAATAAAAAACGCTCTACCTAATGCCTTGTACATTAATCTGCTATTAGCGGTGCAAAGGTATAGAAGAAAAATGATTGAAATCCTAATTAAAGAAGTAGCACGTTTAAGCCTTTCGCAAAATGGAATGATCGTCGCCTAATATGAAATATTACAGGCGGGGTTTAAAGTTGGTAAAAGGTATTTTTAAAAAGGGGGAAAGATATGTTGTAAGTGATCGTTAATGAATTTTTATCGCTGGTAAAAGTAGTTTAAGTTGTAAGCTAAACCTGTAGAACTGCTGCTTTAAATGAGTAAAACATGTTCTACATAGTTGTTTATGTTATAATTTAATTGGTTGAATAACAGGGGTAAAGATGGTTTAGTTTGCTTTTGAAAGCATTAAGTTCAACTTTGACATACAAAATGGACTAAAGTCGGATGATACTAGCTTGATAAATTAATTTATAGTTATTAATATTGCTGCGGAAAATTATTTAAGATATGTTGTGAGTGAGTTTAAAACCCCTCACAGATGAGTATTATTGAGCAGTTTAACTCACTTAGCCCTTTCCTAGTATTCTGGTCTTTGCTTTTTGGCATCTCTTACAGCTTAGAGAAAAATTTTGCCTGGAGGAAAAGTTCTTTTAGGTTGACAACCCCAGTTTTGAACCTTTTAGAAACTTTTATCCTTCAATCTTTTGGATTGCTTTTCATTCTAAGCTCCTTATTGTTTCCCGAAACTGTTAATGAAGGAATTGTAGCCATTTTATTAAGGAGCACAATTGCTTTCTACTTTGTGGAGTCTCTGTTCCAGCTCTTCAGCAGAACGGTTAACCTAGGTATGATTGCCCATCACTTAGTGGGTATTTTTGGAGCGTCCATGATGTTGATTAATCCTAGCTTCTATTTTGAGTCGTGTATTCTCTTGATGCTAACAAAAATTAGCTTTCAGCATTCTGTACAATTGCTCTTTCGCTACTTTGAATGGAAAGCACCAGTTTTTTTGAGAGTTAATGCTTGGTGGAACCTCTTCACTTTTAGTCTCTGTCGAGGGTTGCTAATTCCAGTTTGGACTCTTTATACCTTGATTCATGGAATTCTTCCCCTTAGTTTGTTGATTCCCTTATTGATGCTGATCATTTGGGGCTTAGTCTTTATTCCTAAGGTGGAACAAAACACAAGCAGGTTTCTTAACAAAGCATAAAAAAAGGCTGAACATTATATGCTCAACCTTAAATAAAACTACTACTGTTAAAGATAAAACACCCCGGATCTAAATTTACCCCCAATAGATCCATCAAAGAAAGGCCTTTTACATTCTTTACCCCCTAAATCATGCGGAAGCCTATTTTGATGCCGTGCAAGGCGGGGTGTTTAACGGTGTCAAAGAAAGAAAAGGAAGCCACCTTAGCTTGTAGAGGAAGTTCAATTTTGAAGTCGAACTTTAGCCACAAAAAGTTATAAAGGGAATAAAAAAGGCCCGTGCATCTGCACGGGCCTCTCTAGGTTTTAATAGCAATATCGCCTAGGCAACAATACTAACGAAGAGACCATCCTCAGTTTTTTCAACTTTGGTTAAACTGTGTTGCCCGAGGGCTTTGAGGCCTTTATCCCATTTTTTATTAGAAAGTCCAGATCGTTCTTTCAGAGCATTGAGCTCCATGCGCTCTTCTTTTTGGAGAATGTCCAAAATGGTTTTCTCATGTTCTTCCAATTCTACTTTCTTCTCGGCTTTTTTCTCAGGCTTCATTTGTGGGAAGAAAAGTACTTCTTGGATGGAAGCATTATCGGTAAGCATCATAGTTAAACGATCGATACCAATGCCCATGCCTGAGGTTGGAGGCATACCGTACTCGAGTGCGCGTAAAAAGTCTTGATCAATGAACATTGCTTCATCATCACCTTTCTCGCTAAGGCGAAGTTGTTCTTCAAAACGCTCACGCTGATCAATAGGATCATTAAGCTCGGAGTAGGCATTGGCCACCTCTTTGCCATTAATCATTAATTCGAAACGCTCGGTATATTCTGGGTTTTCGCGGTGTTTTTTACAAAGCGGCGACATCTCCACAGGATAGTCGGTAATAAAGGTGGGCTGGATGTAGTTGGGTTCACATTTTTCCCCAAACAATTCATCAATCAACTTTCCTTTACCCATGCTCTTATCTACTTCGATACCGAGCTTTTCACAGGCAGCTCTAAGTTCATCTTCAGACTTACCATCGATATCAAAGCCGGTATGTTCTAAAATGGCATCGCGCATGCTTACTCTAGCAAAAGGGGCTTTAAAGTTGAGTTCCTTGCCTCCTAAAGTAACCGTGGTTTTATCATTATGCACGGACTTTACTACATGTTCCAACATTTGCTCGGTAAAGTCCATCATCCAGAAGTAGTCCTTATAGGCCACGTAAATTTCCATTACGGTGAATTCTGGATTATGCGTACGGTCCATCCCTTCATTACGGAAATCCTTGGCGAATTCATAAACCCCTTCAAAACCACCAACGATTAGTCTTTTTAGATACAGCTCATTGGCAATACGCAGGTATAAGGGCATGCTTAGCGCATTGTGATGCGTAATGAACGGACGAGCAGCAGCTCCTCCAGGAATGGGTTGTAAAATTGGAGTCTCTACCTCAAGGTATTCATGGCGATTAAAAAACTCGCGCATGGCATTCATTATGCGGGTTCGCGTAATAAAGGTTTGCTTTACGTGATCATTTACCACCAAATCAACATATCGCATACGGTATCGTTGCTCTGGATCAGTAAAGGCATCGTAAACATTACCCTCTTCATCTTTCTTTACAATGGGTAGTGGCTTAAGACTTTTGCTAAGTACCGTAAGGCTATCTGCTTCTACGGTAATTTCTCCTAATTTGGTGCGGAACACCTTGCCAGTGATACCGATAAAATCACCAATATCTAAATGGCGCTTAAACACCACATTGTAGAGGTCTTTGTTTTCATCTGGACAAAGAACATCGCGATTTAAATAAACCTGCACGCGACCTTTGCTGTCCATCACATCTAGGAAAGAAGCTTTTCCCATGATGCGTTTAGTCATAATCCTCCCGCTAATCTTAATCGATTTCCACTCTTCTCCATCTTCCTGTTTGGCAAAGCCTTCCAGAATGTCGGTTGAAAAATGACTGGCCTCATAGCGCGCCGCGGGATAGGGATCTACACCCATTTCGCGTAAAGCGGCTAGAGACTCACGGCGTTGGATTTCCTGTTCGGAAAGTTGTTGACTCATGACCTAAAAATTTCGCGCAAAAGTACCGAATTTATAGGGGATGGCATTTCGGTCTGTAGCCCGATTGATTAGCTCTATAAATAGGCTTTAGAAATACATCTTAGCTGAGGAAATAAATGCAGGAAAATACCACTACTAAACCAGTGCTAAAACCTATAATAAGCTCCTTGCCATTATGAGCATTGAGGCTAAGTCTGGCGCTTGAAACAACACCCGCTAAAAGCATAAGGCCAGCCACAAAGGGCAATAAGTTTAAGGCGTATCGAGCGGATACTGCCAGTAACATTCCTAAAAAACCACCTAGGCCCCCTAAATGGGCGCTGGGTTTTAAAAATGGCAATAGAAAAAAATGCAGGACAATGACGCTGGCGGCACCTAACAAATAATTGTAGGCTTCGGGGGCTAATCCAGCACTGCGAATAAGGTAAGATGTGGCGAAAAAGCAAAAGGCTCCAATCGCATAGGGCAGGCGCCGATCTCTCGCTTCTTCCATCATTAAGCTTTTTATAAGCCGGAAACGATAGAGTAAAATGCTAATTAATACAGGAATTAAATACGTACCCGAAAAAACCATCAATAAAGAAAGCATAACCACCTTGCGAGGATAGTGAAAGGGTAAATATTCTAGGATGAAGTAAAGCCCAAGGAGCGGGTAAATTGCAGGATGAAAAAGAATGGAGAGGTAACGGGCTAGGCTCTGCTTCATTGTTAAATCTGTTTGCGCAGTCTGGCTACGGGAATATCTAATTGCTCCCGATATTTTGCAATGGTTCGTCTGGCAATGGGGTAGCCCTTATCTTTTAGCAGCTGAGCTAACTTCTCATCAGTTAAAGGCTTGCGTTTATCTTCTTCAGAAATAAAATCTTCTAATATTTTCTTTATTTCTCGGGTGCTTACATCTTCACCCGAATCATTCTTCATGCTTTCGCTGAAAAACTCCTTAATTAAAAAAGTCCCGTAGGGAGTGTTCACGTATTTATTGCTGGCCACACGAGAAACCGTTGAGATGTCCATGCCTATTTCATCGGCAATATCCTTTAAAATCATAGGACGAAGCTTGGTCTCATCACCGCTAAGGAAATAGTCCTTTTGATATTGCATTATAGCACCCATTGTGAGCATTAAGGTTTGTTGACGCTGCTTTATCGCTTCAATAAACCATTTTGCGCCATCGAGCTTTTGCTTTACAAATTGAGCGGCTTCCTTTTGAGCTTTATCTTTCTTTTGGCCATCGCGATAAGTTTCGAGCATTTCTCGATACTCTCTACTAACATTAAGCTCTGGAGCGTTTCTTCCATTTAAGGTGAGTTCTAAGTCACCATCATTAATGCGAAGGGTAAAATCGGGAACCACCACTTGCACATTGCGATTGCTATTGCTGGTGCTATTTCCGGGTTTAGGGTTTAGGCGGGTGATTTCTAAAATCGCTAAACGCAGATCTTCTTCATCTAACTCCAGTTTTTGAATAAGTTTATCGTAGTGCTTTCTCGTGAACGACTCAAAAAAGTCTTCAATAATCTCTAAAGCTAAACGCTGATGAAACCCTCCTTCGCCCTGACGTAATTGGATGGCTAGGCATTCTTGCAAATTGCGGGCACCCACACCTGCGGGTTCTAAAGACTGAATTAATTGTAGGATCTTTTCGAGATGATCTTCCTCTACCATGATATTTTGGGTAAAGGCCAAATCATCGACAATGGCGTTTAAGTCTCTGCGGATATAACCATCATCATCTATATTACCAACTAAGTATTCGGCAATTAGTTGGTCTTGCTCGGGTAGAGGGAAAGTGCCAATTTGTTCGATGAGGTATTCGTGAAAGCTTTTACCACCGGTAATGGGAACTTTACTTTCCTCGTCGTCGGCAGAATAATTATTGGCTTGCAAGCGATAGTCCGGAATTTCATCGTCGCTGAGGTATTCATCTACATTAATGTCTTCGGCCTCAATTTGCTCGTTTTCTTCTGTTGTAGAATTATCCCGCTCTATGTCCTCGGCGCTTATGTCGTCGCTTTGTTCCCGGCCTTCCTCTAGGGCCGGGTTGTTCTCTAACTCCTCTTTAATTTTTTGCTCAAAAGCCAAAGTCGGCAACTGAATCAGCTTCATCAGCTGAATCTGTTGCGGACTCAGTTTCTGCAATAATTTTTGATTGAGTTGTTGCTTTAGCATAGTTGTTTCGATGGGTGAAGGTAATAAAAAGGGCGCCTCGTCTATCAAAGACTAAGCCGCTTTCACACAATTTAACAAAGCGTATGCCAGTTGCGGGTTTTTGGGGTCGCCTGGCTAAAATTCAGCGTTACCAGGTGTTCTTGGGAAAGGAATTACATCGCGAATATTGGTCATTCCCGTTACAAAAAGTACCAATCGCTCAAAACCTAAACCAAAGCCACTGTGTACACAGGTTCCAAATTTTCGGGTATCTAAATACCACTGTAATTCTTCTTGGTCGATACCAAAGTCATTCATCTTACCTAAAAGAACATCATGGCGTTCTTCCCTTTGGGACCCACCTACAATTTCACCAATTCCGGGGAACAGAATGTCCATAGCCCGCACGGTTTTCTCATCTTCATTTAGGCGCATATAAAAGGCCTTAATGGAAGCAGGGTAATCGAATAAAATTACCGGAGCATTAAAGTGTTGCACCAGAAATTTTTCGTGCTCCGACTGTAAATCCGCGCCCCATTCATCGATGAGGTAATTGAATTTTTTCTTCTTGTTAGGTTTGGAATTTCGAAGGATATCAATCGCTTCGGTATAGCTTACTCGGCGGAAATTATTGTCGGCTACGAATTGCAGTTTTTCACGCAATGGATGAGGACTGCGGTCTTTTTGGGGCTTGCTTTTTTCTTCATCTAGCAAACGATTTTCCAAAAACTCCAAATCGTCAGCACAATGCTCAAGTGTATAGCGGATTACATATTTCAAGAAATCCTCCGCTAAGTCCATGTTATCGTTTAAATCAGCGAAAGCTACTTCTGGCTCAATCATCCAAAATTCAGCCAAATGCCGCGAGGTATTGGAGTTTTCTGCACGGAAGGTTGGTCCGAAGGTATATACTTTTGAGAGGGCCATCGCGCCAAGCTCTGCCTCCAATTGGCCTGAAACAGTAAGATTGGTTTCCTTCTCGAAAAAGTCTTTGCTGTAATCAATCGAGCCATCCTCTTTTAAAGGAGGGGTTTTCTTATCGAGAACAGAAACATTAAACATTTCTCCTGCTCCTTCGGCATCGCTACCGGTAATAATTGGAGTGTGTAAATAATAGAATTGCGTGCTATTAAAATAGTGGTGTACGGCATAGGCCAAGGAATGACGAATGCGCATTACCGCTCCAAAAGTATTAGTACGCATCCGCAAATGGGCGATGTCGCGTAGAAACTCCAAAGAGTGCTTTTTAGGCTGAAGAGGGTATTCTTCCGGATTACTTTCCCCTAAAACCTCAAGTTCGGTTGCTTGTAATTCTACATCTTGACCACGTCCTTGGGAGCTTAGCAAATCGCCTTTAACCCGAATGGCAGCACCGGTACTTACTTTCTTTAATACCTCTTCATCTAAGTTTTCGAAGTCTACTACCGCCTGCAGAGTTTTAATAGTAGAGCCATCGCTTAAAGCGATAAAGCGGTTGCTACGAAAGGTCCGTACCCAAGCTTTTACTTCTAAAGTGGTGCCGATGGGCTTTTGTGTTAAGATATCTTTTATAGACATGGTCATCTCAATCCGTTTTGGGCCGCAAATTTCACAATTTTTCTAGTCTAAGAGCATATATGTTAAGGAAACCTTAACACTAAGAAACTTTTTAAGAAACATAGTTTCTGCGTGTAATATTTTCCTAGTTTTGCCGGCGATATGGAAACAATGGAGATTGATATCATCGAAAAGGCGGGAGAAATGTTCCAGCGTTATGGCCTAAGGCCAGTAACAATGGACGACATCGCCAAGGAGCTAAGTGTTTCTAAGAAAACACTTTATAAGTATTTCGCCAATAAGGAAGAGTTGGTGGAAAGGGCCGTAGATCAGGTTTTCGAAACGGTTAGTGAGCGGATGCAAGGCTTATTAAAATCGTCTGGAAATGCCATCGATATGCTTTTTGCTATGGATGAAGTGGTTTGCTCGAACATCGAGTCGCATGATCCAGGATTACAGTTTCAGTTGGAGCGCTATTACCCCGAATTGAGTGCCAAGCTGGAAGAGCGAAAACGCGGAATGATCTACAAAATGATGTTCCACAATATTAATCAAGGAAAAGAGGAAGGACTTTTTCGTGAGGAATTAAATGCGGAGGTCGTAGCCTTTTTATACTACAGCCGGGCTCGTCTAATGACCGAGTCGGATATGAATCATTTTAGAGATATGGCCATACCCGATTTAATGCGGGAGGTTTTAATCTATCATGTTAGAGGAATAGCCAATGCCAAAGGCTTGAGCTATTTAGAAGAAAAATTATTGTCTGAGAAAACGAAAACCAAAAAATGAAAAAGCACTTTTTGCTTGGAGCAGTACTGATTTCTAGCACCCTTCTGGCTCAGAAGGAAGCTAAGCAGTTCTCGCTTAAAGAGGCCCAAGATTTTGCCGCTATCCATTCCTATACTGTTCAAGATAAAGTTTTGGACTATGAAAAGGCGCGCAAAACGATTAAGGAAACCGCAGCCATGGGATTGCCACAAATTACAGGATCATTTGGCTACAGCTACAATGCACAAATTCCAGAACAACCTCTTCCAGCACAGTTTTTTGATCCTAATGCTCCAGAGGGTGAATTTGCCACCGTTGCTTTTGGGGTAGCCCATCAAAACCAAGCTACTATTCAGCTTAACCAATTACTTATTGATGGATCTTACTTTGTTGCCCTGCAGGCTACAAAGGTGGTGAAGGAAACTAAATCTCTAGAGAAGGAAGAAGCCGAAATTGAAGCTCGTAAAAATGTAGCACA
Organism: uncultured Flavobacteriales bacterium; assembly: GCA_950073045.1. Lineage (GTDB taxonomy): Bacteria > Bacteroidota > Bacteroidia > Flavobacteriales > Schleiferiaceae > Croceimicrobium. Next base: position 12,285 of record CATMQD010000034.1, read on the forward strand.
AAGCTATTATGGGGTTTTAGTGGCCGAGAAAACCCAAGAGATTTTAGCGAAAAACCTAAAAACCCTAACCGAGAATTTCGAGGAAACTAAAAAGCTTTATGAAAATGGTTTTGTGGAAGATCAGGATGTAACTCAGCTAGAGCTTTTGGTGAATAACCTCAATAATAATCTGACCAATGCTAAGCGTCAGGTGAAGTTGGCACATCAGCTTTTGAAGTTTAATATGGGTATTCCCTTGGAAGAAGAAGTGGTGTTAACTTCTAGCTTAGAGGATATTATTAGTCCGGTGCGCAGCGACCTTAGTTTAAGTAGTAGTCCTTTTCAAGTTGATCAGCATATTAGCTACCGTGCTTTAATTAGTCAAGAAAAAGGAGCGCGCCTCCAATTGTCTAATGAAAGAGCGAAGTACTTCCCTACCCTAAGCGGTTTTGTAACTCACAGTCAAAGTAATTTCGCTAATGAAGCAGCCGACGCTTTTAGCTTTGATACTTACTGGATTCCGGGAACCACCATCGGCGCAAGCCTTAACTGGCAAATTTTTTCTGGAATGGGCCGTCAGGCGCGTGTGCAAAAGGCCAAAATTGACCTTGATCGAATTCGAGTGGCGAAAACAGCTACTGAAAGTCAGCTTGAACTACAGTACGAGCAAGCTTTAAGCGACTATAACTATGCGATGGATAATTTAAGCAATCAAATGCGCAACCGCGATTTGAGTGAGCGTATTCGAAATCGCACTCTGCGCAAATACCAAGAGGGCTTAGCTAGCAGCTTAGAACTCACCCAGGTAGAAAACCAATACCTTGATGCAGAACGCAGCTACATCACTTCAATTTTAAATGTTTTAAACGCCAAAGAAGCCCTTGAATTTGCTTTGGGCCAATAAACTAAGCTCTTATAATACCATGAAAAAACTAAGCATACTTTTATCTCTAAGCTTGTTGGTGGCCTGTAACCAAAACGACCTACCTACCTTAAAAAAGAGCCTAAGCGAAAAGAAAGCCGAGCTCAAGGAAATGCAAGTAGAAATTGATAGCCTGGAGCAAAGAATCGCTCGATTAGATACTACTAATATTGAGGTTGATGTGAAGCTTACACCAGTTAAGGTGAAGTCTATGGCTAATGAGGTGTTTCAACACTTTGTGCGCTTAAATGCTACTGTTAGCTCTAAGGAAAACGTACGTTTAAGTGCCGAAGGAAATGGTCGCGTGGTTTCTATTAATGTAGATGAGGGTGACCCTATCCAAAAGGGAGCCACCATTCTTCGCTTGGAAAGCGATTTTATAGAGGGACAATTGCAAGAAGCAGAAGCGGCCTATAAATTGGCTAAAACTACTTTCGAACGTCGTCAGCGCTTATGGAAAGATAGCATCGGCTCTGAAATTGAATTCTTAAATGCCGAAACCAATTTTAAAGCAGCCGAAAATCGCGTTAAGCAAGCTCGTGCGCAATACGAGAACACTTTTGTAAAAGCCCCCGTTAGCGGAACGGTAGATTTAATTACCGTTAATGAAGGTGAATTTGTAGGTGCTGGTACTCCTGTTGCTCGCGTGGTAGATTTAAGTAACCTGGAACTGCAAACCGATCTTTCTGAGAAATATCTGAAGAATGTAAAAGTTGGTGATTCGGTAAACGTAAAGATTCCATCCCTTGGACTTGAGCAAAAAGAAACGGTAATCTTTACTAGCCAATACATTAATCCGGAGAACCGCAGTTTTACCGTTAAGGTAGGTTTAAAAAACAACGACGCGATGATTAAGCCAAATTTATTGGCGGAAATCAAGTTGAAGGATTACGAAAACAAGGAAGCCTTTGTATTACCATCTATGGCCATCCTTAAAGACCTAAAAGGCGATTATGTTTATCTGGCGGAAGCCGAAGACGATGGCTTTATCGCCCACAAAGTATATGTGCAAATCGGCCGCTCTTTTGGAGAGAAATCTGAAATCGTAGGTGGACTAGAAAGCGGAAGCAAAGTGATTGTAGCTGGTGCCAGCGAGGTAACCGACGGTCAATTGGTAGAGATCCAATAAGTCGAAAAAAAATTATGGCAACAAAAACCGATAGAAATTTTGGGCTCAGTACGCTGTCCCTAAAAAATAGCATCAGTGTATTCATCCTCTCGGCACTGCTTATTCTCTTTGGGGTGTTTTCATACATCACCATGCCAAAGGAATCCTTTCCGGAGATTGTATTCCCACTGATTTATGTGCAAACTCCTTATCCGGGTAATACACCACAGGATATCGAGAACCTCATTACCCGACCACTGGAAAAAGAAATCAAGTCGGTAGATGGAATTAAAAACCTGAACTCCGAATCAGTACAGGATGTGTCCATCATTAATGTGGAATTTAATATTGATGTAGATACCGAAAAGGCCTTGCAGGATGTTAAGGATGCGGTAGATCGGGCGATGAGCGATCTTCCCTCCGACCTCGACCAAGATCCGGTGGTATTGGATATTGATTTAAGCCGGATTCCAATCTTGAATATCAACCTTTCTGGAGAGGACTATTCCATTGATGAGCTGGTAGATTATTCGGAACTTCTACAGGATGAGATTGAAGAATTAAGCGAAATTTCTGAGGCCACTATTACTGGTGACAAGGAAAAAGAGGTGCAGATAAATATCGATATGCCTCGCCTGCAAGAGAATAAGCTTAGCTTTAATGATGTGCAAAATGCCTTGGCGGCGGAAAACATCAATATTGGAGCGGGTGACATTCTTCTCGGTAAAACCCGAAGAAGTATACGTACCGATGCGGAGTTTACCTCCATGGATGAAATTCGCAACGTAATTATAAAGCATGAAAATGGTAACATTGTTTACCTGAAAGATGTAGCCGATGTACTTTTTACTTATAAGGAAGTGGAAAGCATGGCGCGCCTTAACGGGGAGCCAGTAGTTTCGCTTAACGTAATTAAAAAAGGTGGCGAAAACCTTTTAGATGCTACCGATAAGATTCGGGAGATCATTAAGGAAGCCCAAAAGAATCAGCTTCCACAAGGTTTAAAGGTTACCATTACGAATGATCAGAGTAAGCAAACTCGTAACCAGATTGCGAACCTTGAGAATAGCATTATCTCGGGGGTGATTTTAGTAACCCTAACCCTGCTTTTCTTCCTGGGTTTAAGGAATGCCACTTTCGTGGGATTAAGTATTCCATTCTCTATGTTCATCTCCTTCTTGGTGCTGAGCGCGGCTGGTGTTACCCTAAACTTTATCGTACTCTTCTCGCTAATCCTAGCGCTGGGTATGCTGGTGGATAATGCCATTGTAACCATCGAAAATATTTACCGGCTTTATGCCGAAGAAGGACTCTCGGCCTGGGAGGCTTCACGACAAGGGGTGGGCGAAATTGCAGTGCCAATTATTAGCTCAACCGCTACTACTTTAGCGGCCTTCTTCCCACTTATTTTTTGGGATAGTATCATCGGGGAGTTCATGGGCTATTTGCCCCGAACCTTGATTATTGTGCTTGGTTCTTCACTTTTTGTGGCCTTGGTAATTAATCCAGTCATTGCCGCAGCCTTTATTAAGAAACAGGATTTTGAGGCCGATAAAAATCACCGTAAGGCCCTTATCTGGTTTATCATTTTCTTGATACTAGGTATTGCTGCCCACTTAGGAGATCAAACCATTTTAGGGAATCTATTATTGGCAATTTCTGGAGGGGTATTATTATTTACCTATGCCTTAAATCCATTATCAGCTTGGTTCCAGCTGGTGCTTTTACCAAAGATGGAGCGTTTTTACGCAAAAAGCCTGGCTTACTCATTACGTAGCTGGCGTCCGGCCGCAATTATTATTGGTACCATCGTAATGATGATGGCTTCCATTAGCTTCTACTTTGGTTCTAATCCTAAGGTGCAGTTCTTCCCGGTAAATGAGCCGAATTACATTAATGTATTTGTAGAAGTGCCTCTAGGAACTGATGTGGTGGCTACGGATAGCGTGGCCCAATTGGTGGAAACCGAATTGAAAGATATCCTTGAGCCTTACGATAGTTTGGTGGAAAGTGTGGTAACCAATGTTGGTGCAGAAACTGCCTCCCAAAACGATTTTGGGGGCGGTGGTCAAAATACTCCTAATAAGGCGCGAATCACCATTTCCTTTGTGGAATTTGAATTTAGGAACGGGGTAAAAACCACCGATATTCAAAGAACGGTATCTGAGCGTTTAACCAATTGGATGCCTGGTTTAACCATTTCGGTAGAGAAAGAGCAAAATGGACCTCCCACTGGTCGCCCGATTAACCTAGAGATTACTGGTGATGAGTTTGACGTGCTTATCGCTACCGCGGATGAGGTGAAACAAATTGTTGATGAGGCTGAGATTCCGGGTATTGAAGGTTTGCAGATCGACCTGGAAACCAACAAACCAGAAATGTTGGTGCGTATCGATCGCGATCGTGCCCGTAGATTAGGAGTAAGTACCCAGCAAGTGGCATTGGTATTACGTACTGCCCTTTATGGTTCCGAGGCGAGTAAATACAAGGAGGGTGAAGATGACTACCCTATTGAGGTTCGCTTGAAAAAGGAATACCGCTATGATGTGGCTAGCCTGATGAATCAATTGGTAACCTTCCGCTCTCAAGCGAGCGGTAGAATTGTGCAAGTACCAATTTCGGCGGTAGCTAGCTATGAGTTTGTTACTTCCTATAACTCCATTAAACGTAAAGATTCTGAGCGTTTAATAACGGTGTATTCCAACGTGGTTGAGGGCTTTAATGAAACGGAAATCAATAATGAGATTAAAGAGGTACTCGGCGATTATGAAATCCCTAGTGGCTACGACCTTAAGTTTACTGGTTCGCAACAAGAACAGCAGGAGAGTGCAGAGTTCTTGGCCACAGCCATGTTAATTGCGGTGTCTTTAATTGCGATTATTCTAGTATCTCAGTTTAACTCGGCACTTAAACCACTAATTATCATCCTTACCGTACTCTTTAGTACCATTGGGGTATTCTTAGGCCTCGGTATTTTCCAGATGGAGTTTGTGGTAATTATGACAGGTATTGGTATTGTTTCATTGGCGGGTATCGTGGTAAACAATGGTATTGTATTAATCGACTTTATTGAGCTAAGTAGAGCGCGAATGCGAGAGGAAGCAAATCTGCCGGAAGGCGAAGAGCTTGACGATAGTAGCTTAGTAGAAGCCATTGAAATGGGCGGTAAAACACGTTTACGTCCGGTATTGCTAACCGCAATTACTACGGTATTGGGCTTACTTCCTCTGGCGGTTGGACTAAACATAGATTTCATCGGATTGCTCGATGGAAGAGGAGCCAATATTTACTTTGGAGGCGATAATGCGATTTTCTGGTCGCCAATGGCCTGGACAGTAATTTTTGGTCTAGTATTTGCTACATTCTTAACGCTGATTGTGGTACCAGTAATGTACTTGGTACTGGAGCGCTTAAATCGCATTATGCAGAAAGCGTTTGGCCGCAAGCAGTAAAATTTAAGGTTTGGTTAATTGGTTTAAAAAGCCTCGGCATTGCGTCGGGGCTTTTTTTTGTGCCTTTTGCAAGATGCCGGCTAGTGCGGAGAATTTTACGAAGCGTATTTTTGCCGCATGAACTATCCGGTTTTAGAACATATTAATGATCCCAGCGATTTGCGTTCCTTGTCTTTAAAGGATTTGGAGCAATTGGCGGAATCATTAAGAGAATTCATTCAAACCGAAACCTCCACCAAGGCTGGTCATATTAAATCGAGTTTAGGTGTGGTAGAACTTAGCATCGCCCTACACTATCATTTTCAAACACCCGAGGACATTTTAATTTGGGATGTAGGCCATCAGGCATATGCACATAAGGTACTTTGTGGTCGCCGGACAAGCTTTCATACTAACCGACAAAAGGGCGGGATTTCGGGCTTTACCAAACGTTCCGAAAGTGAATATGATCCTTTTGGCTCTGGTCATTCCTCGGCTTCCATCTCGGCTTTAGCCGGATTTATAAAAGCGGCGGAATTAGATAAAATCCATAGAAAGCACATTGCGGTAATTGGGGATGGTGCCATTACTGGCGGACAAGCATTTGAAGCCATTAACTATTTGGGAGAAGAGCAGGCAAACTGCCTGATTGTTTTCAATGATAAT
>CATMQD010000035.1 GCA_950073045.1 uncultured Flavobacteriales bacterium
GACCCATTGCCGCCATTATTGCTGGTATTGCCGCCGATCGTATTAAAACCCACCGCATCCTTTTAGTAAGCTTTGGAAGTGCCGCCATTGGTGCTTTATTATTAGGAATAGAAAGCACCGCAATATACTCTGCCTTTAGTCTGATTTGGTTCGGATTAGCCCTAAGCGGAATTTATGCTTTACGCGGAATATACATAGCCATGATGCGCGAAAACCAAATAGCACGGGCCCTTAGCGGCACGGCTGTTGGAATTATTTCGGTAGTCGGTTATTTGCCAGATGTATTTATGAGTCCATTGATGGGATATATCCTCGAAAATAATCCGGGTGCTGAAGGGCATTATAATTTATTTCACCTACTCGGAGTACTCATGGTTGCAGGCTTCATAATGACTTTGATGTGGAAAATTACTAGGGAACGCGCAAATAAAAGTCCTTAAAATATAAAGTGAATAACTCCTAATGAATAAAAAAAACTTAGTCTAAATTTTGATAAAGGTAAGCACGCTCTCCTGAACTTAAACGTAATGGAGCACAGAAGAATCCGTTTTTAAGCTGAAAAGCATCTTTAAAGTATGGTATTACTTCTGTTTCTTTCAGGTTCCATAGGTATTCATTACTATACTCCCCCGTTCTTCTTAAAGTTGTATGATTTACCAGCCTTAATTTTGGTCTACGTGAAATTATAACATCAGGATCCATTGTCAGATACATCATGTGCAAGGAGCTATCTCTTGTAAAAGCAAAATAGGAGTTTGATTTATGATAACCCTTGCTAATCTGCCTTTTATGAATCGATCGAAACCATTCTCCCTCTCCCTGTGAATTAAATATAGCTACCAACACGCCATAATTGTGATACCATTTAGTTGTGTAATCCACCCTATAATCTTCTGTCCGATGTACATTAGTTTTAACTGCGTGCCGCTCAGTTAACACCCAAAAAGAGCCATCCGGATTAAAAAGTATCTCAGGCTTAGAAAAGAACCGATACTCGCTACCTCCATTTTTCAATTCCCTTTTTATTGAATCTTCTGGTATGGGAATAAAGGATTTCGAAATAATCGCTCTATCATTGGGTGAAAACCTAATACACATCAATTTAGAAGGGTATCCTTGACTTTCATTAGCTACAGCAGCAGCAATTATTAAATTACCATCAGAAGCAAATCGCGAACTAACAGAAACTAGATAATTACTTTCAATATCCACATTTGATTTAATCGGTCTCATGGGTTCATTAAACTGATAGTGGTTGAGAGTGTAATTTATTTGATCCCTATAAGATTCATCGGGGCCAAACTTTAAATACTCTTTGGCCAAAACGTGCACCTCTGCGCTATCTGTTATATGCCAATCAAGAAATTCGAAAAAATCAATTCTTTTACCTAAAAACTGAGTATTCGAATACAACAAGTTCCAATTCGAATCATATACATGAGCAACTATCTGCTGCTTTGGGAATACCCCGGGGTATCTGAATAACACTGCATTAATATTTCCATCAGGGCTTTGCCTATACTCAAAGGTACCAGGGTCGACATCCTTTTTTTTACGATGCTTAATCTCAATCAAAGTTTGAGCATCACCGATTTTATCTAGGCTCTCACTACTAATTTCTTGTAGTATAATTTTAGCCTGACCCTTTTCAACATCCTGAAATTCACTCAGTAAAACTAATTCACTTCCCTTTGCACATAGTTCAAAGAATTTGAAATTTTCGTCTTGCCCTTTTACCTTATTTAATAAAATGGTCCCCTTTGTTTCAGCCAAGCAGTTGAATTCCAAATCATACTTCTCAACTACATATTCCGGATCTTCGTCTGGAAAATATGCTCTTACAGCATAAAGTGCTGATGGGGTACGTACCTTTATTCCTTTATATATAAAAGAATGACGCATTTTCTTTGAAGTCGATATCAAGAACTCCCCTGAGGAGCCAGAAAAAGATTCCTGTGCAGTTATGTATGAACTAAATCCAACAAAAGCAAGGACAAGACATAATCGTTTTGCGAGCATATTTTAGGTTTTTGTAAAAATATAAATGGCATCGAGTTAACCCAAACAATCAGGCCTCAATTTCAACCTGCTTCATACTAAATTGAATCCGCTTCCGAGGAATATCTACCGAGATCACCTTCACCTGCACTTGCTGTTGTAAACGAACCACTTCATTAGGATCTCGCACGAACTTATTAGCCAACTCACTCACATGCACTAGCCCGTCTTGCTTAGCCCCCACATCTACAAATGCTCCGAAATTGGTAATATTCGTAACCATGCCTGGTAAAATCATTCCCTCTTGAAGATCGCTAATGCTGCGGATGCGTGAATCAAACTGAAAAATCTTAGCTTTTCCCCGAGGATCACGACCATGCTTAGCCAATTCATCCATAATATCTTTTAGGGTTGGCAAACCAAGCTCACCCTCTACATACTTTTGCAGATCAATCTTTTGCAGTAAATCTTTTGCCCCAATAAGCTCATTAATTTCAAGCTTATAATCTTTTGCTATTCGGTTTACCAATGAATAAGATTCAGGATGCACACCACTGTTATCCAAGGGGTTTTTGGCTTCTGGAATTCTCAAAAAGCCAGCGGCTTGTTCAAAGGCTTTAGGCCCTAATTTGGGCACCTTCATTAAATCCTTACGGGATTGAAACGGACCATTTTCTTCTCGGTAGAGGACGATATTTTCCGCCAGCTTTGGACCAAGACCAGAGATGTATTCCAAAAGATGCTTACTACTGGTATTGAGGTTTACGCCTACTGTATTAACCACCTGCTCTACCACCCTATCGAGGGCCGCTTTTAACTGAGCTTGATCAACATCATGTTGGTACTGCCCTACGCCAATACTTTTCGGATCAATTTTCACCAACTCTGCCAGTGGGTCCATTAAGCGCCGGCCAATGCTCACTGCCCCGCGTACGGTAACGTCATAGGTCGGAAATTCGGCCCTGGCAATTTTACTGGCCGAGTAAATCGAAGCTCCTGCCTCATTTACGACATAGGCTTCGATGGGATATTTAAAACGAACCTTCTTGGAAACAAACTCCTCCGTTTCTCGTCCGGCTGTTCCATTACCAATAGCAATTGCTTCAATTTTATAAGCTTCTGCTAATTGAGCAATTTTAGCCGCCGCTTTAGAGCCATCCCTTTGAGGAGGGTGAGGGTAAATGGTATCATTATGCAGGAGCGAACCTTGCTCATCAAGGCAAACCACTTTACATCCCGTTCTAAAGCCAGGATCTATGGCCAAGATACGCTTTGGGCCAAGGGGTGGATTTAAAAGAAGTTGACGCAAGTTCTCGGCAAAAACCGATATGGCTCCCTCATCTGCTTTTTGTTTAGAGGCCCCAGCGAACTCAGTTTCTAAGCTCGGGCGAATCAATCTTTTATAGGCATCCTTCACTGCTAGAGCCACTTGATCTGCAGAGGCATTGCGACCTTTTACGAAGATGCGCTCTAATTGCTCCACGGCTCTTTCTTCATCTGGAGCGATGGAGACTCTTAAAAAACCTTCTTTCTCGCCACGACGAATAGCCAACAAACGATGACCAGGAATCCTTCGCAAAGAATCGCTAAAATCGAAATAGTCGCGGAATTTCTGAGCTTCCTCCGCTTTGGTTTTAACCACCTTGGCCGTGATATAAGCCTCTCTTTCAAACAAACGTCTCAGCTGAGCCCGAGCCGAAAGCCTTTCGTTCATCCACTCGGCCATGATATCGCGCGCTCCCGCTAATGCCTCCTCTACGGATTCTACCTCACCTTTCACAAAAGACAAAGCAAATTCCTCAGCATCTCCAGCACCTTGCTTCATCAAGATTCCCGCTAATGGTTGTAAGCCTTTTTTACGGGCCACATCAGCCTTGGTTTTGCGCTTTGATTTATAGGGTAGATAAAGATCTTCTAGCTCCGAAGCATCCCAAGATTGCTCAATTTGGGATTTAAGTTCCTCATCTAATTTGCCTTGCTCGGCAATAGATTTCAGGATATAATCCTTCCTTTGAATGAGTTTTTGCAGTTCCTCCTCAGCGTCTTTAATGGCCGCAATTTGAATTTCGTCGAGGCTTCCAGTGCGTTCCTTACGGTAGCGCGCGATAAAAGGAATCGTTGCTCCTTCAGAAAACAGTGCCAAAGTATTGGCTACTTGTTTCTCAGCTAAACTGAGTTTACTAGCAATGAATGAATTGTGGTTCAAATTGAAAATCTATTTATTTTTTATTCGGAACTAGCCTTTAAGCGAAATCTAAATAAAGTTTAATCCTTTGGCTTACAGACCGTCAAAAAGTAGAATACTAGGCAAAAACAGAATCTCAAAGTAGCAAGGTTTATGAAATTCAGCGAAGATACCGGCTCTCCCATAAGCCTACCAAATTTGTAAGCATAAAAAAACCCCGATCCGAGGACCAGGGTCTTTAACAACCAATTGAGAGAAAAAAATTATGCTTCTACTGCCTCCTCAACTGCAGCAAGCTGTACCTCACCTTCCATTTTAATTTCGTCAGAAACCAATAGATTACCAGCTTCATTTACCACATGGAACTTCAATCCGAAGTCTTTGCGGTTCATTTTTCCTTTGAAAGAAAAACCCGCCTTTAGATTACCCCATGGGTCTTTGGCAACACCACCAACCTCAATCTTAAGAGTAACAGGCTTAGTTACATCACGGATGGTCATGTCACCTATTAATTCAAATTCATCACCATCAACATTATTAACCTCTTTACTTACAAAGCGTAATTCTGGGTATTGCTCGGCATTAAAGAAATCATCACTTTTTAAGTGACCATCACGCTCTTCACTACCTGTGCTAATGGTGTCCACCTTAGCGGTGAATTCGAACTTCCCTTTGCTAAAGTCCTCTCCAAGAGATTCTACCTTTCCGTCAAAGCTTCCGAAAGTACCAGTAACGGTGGTAATCATCAAGTGCTTGGCCTTAAAATGAATGTTTGTGTGAGCTGGATCGATGGTCCATTTTTTAGTTTCCATAATATGTGATTTTATTTTGATGTTTAAACTTTGATGACGCAAATATATAATTAATGTTTAAACATCAAAAGGTGAGTCCCTATTTTTTCATGCAAGAAAAATACCCAAAAAACAAAGGGAAATGCCCCATAATCGAAATTTCCCTACCACTCATCGAAATATTGCTCTACTTTTACACTGATTATGAGCTACCTTTAATAGCACTAATTACCCCACCAAACCATCCAAACAAATGAAAATAAGATTATTAACACTTCTTTTTTTGCTAAGCACTGGCCTTTGGGCGCAAAGCCTTAGTGCACCTCGTGCTGAAGGTGTGTATGGCGGTCAAATTGGCGATTTTGAAACCTGGGCCTTTAGTGCCGATTCCATTTATGTTGTAAGTAGTACTCAAAGTCCAAATTCGCTTTTCTGGGCGAAAGCCAAACGTAATGGCACCCGCGATAATTTAGCTTGGCAGGTAGTACCTTCTGCCGATGCTGATGATGGTTTTGGCAGCTCTATTCTAAATGTAGAGATTCATCAAAGCAGCAATACCATTTTCTTTTTATCCAATGGCACCGTTTACCAAACAAGCTTTTCGGCAGCTAGTGCCACTGCAATTGACAGTATGGTAAAAGACTTTCTAATTCAAGGCGACACCATGGCTTTGGTGAAAAACAATCCCATGCCAGGTGCCCAGGATATTCTAGACTTCGGCGCCATCAGCCCCAGCGGAAACTACGCCAAGTCGGGCACAATTAACCTTCTTAAAAACTACACCGAGCCGCCACAAATGTTGCTAAATCCTAGCACCATGCGTCTACACCTTTTTGAGCGTGGTGCCGCACCGCATATGTATATGGTGATGGATGCCTTCTACAGCATGAGCAGTAGCAGTGCGCTAACTTCTGCAGTAAATCCTTCTCCTACCACTGCGAATATAGAATGGCGAACTTTTGGTTTCGATGCTAGCGGCACGTGGTATGTTGCCGGTCAGCCTCCTCTTAACAATCCAACCGTTCGCGATCGAAGATTAGCCTGGAGCAGCGATAATGGCTTTACCTGGAATGAGGGTGATATCAACACTCCTGGTCCAATTGGAGGAGTAGTTGGCAACAACCTTCTAATTACTGGTAATGGCAGCATTGAAAGTTTGTACATCGGAAATGCTGTAGAACAAGATCTTAGCACGATTGATACTTGGATAAACCCTGGAGCATTATTTATAGATGATTTGAATCGTGCCAATGATGGCTATACTCATCAAGATGCTATTGATGGTGAAATCGTTTACCACTCTACCAATATTGGTTTTGGCTACTCTACTGCGCAGGGCGATTCTATTTTTGGCTGGAATGAAGGCCTCACTGCGGTGCAGGTTAATGATATTGACATGACCAGCGATTTTTCTACTGGATGGGTAGCTTCAAAATCTGGCGTTCGAAAAGTGGAAGACTATAAAACTAGCAGTCCAAGATGGGCTTCACCTATATTCCCAAATTTAGATGGATCGCCGTACACTGCGGTAGCAATGACCCCTGGAAAAGCAGATACCGTATTTGTAGCCAATCAAAGAATTTATCGGACTCAAAATGGTGGTCAGCGCATCAGCACCAGCGATGATGGTTGGTCCCAAGTATTTAGCCCTGAAGATCCACCCCTTAATTACAATCGTATAAATACCCATTGCACAGGATTAGCCGTAGCTCCCGATAGCGCTGAAATTGTAATCGCTGGTTTTAGTATTGATTTTGGCGACCAAGGTGGCTGTTTTTACAGTACCGATGGCGGTAATACCTGGCAGCAATTACTTTTAGTAGCCTCAAGTCCTGGTCAGGATGTAGATGTAAGTGATGTTGCTTTAGTTAGGGAAGCTGGAAAAGTGGTGGCTTATATCGGTTTAAGCTCTGATCCAGCAAGCGCTGGTCAATATGGACTATTCCGTGCCGAATTAGGAAGCACTGGATTTACTGTGAGTCGTGAAGGAAGTTTTAGTGCCCTCGAAGGTCTGGTAGATTTAGAAATCAATGATACTGGTGATAGCCTTTATGCTTTGATTCGCCACAATACTCTTTTGCCTAATAACTATATACATATTAAGGATTTAAATACTGGCACTTGGACCAGCTTCCCAGGAGTGAGTGCCAGTGGCGAGGCTAGCGCTATAACCGATGGTGATGGCTATGTTTTTGTTTCCATGAATGAAAGGATTTATCTAAACAATACTAATGGAAGTTTAGGCTGGACCTTGGCCTATGCCTATCCGGTTGGAACCGAGATAAATGTGATGTTCTATGATGAACTGCTGGTTGGCACGGGTACTGGCTTATATGCCCATGACTTAAATCAATCCATAGCATTAAATGAGACTTTATCTAAGCAGGATTTTATCGTTTATCCAAATCCTGCAGATCGCAGTTTCCATTGGGAAGACCAGCAAACTTTAGAGCTATACGACCTCAATGGTCGATTGATTTACAAGTCTAAAGTACCCCAAAACTCAATGGACTGTTCCAATTTAGAAGCGGGGATTTACCTTGCCCATTTCAGCAATGGTGCTATCGCCAAACTTGTGATAAAGCATTAATTAGCGATTGCTTTAGCGTAAATATTTTTTGAGCAGATTTAAAGGCCCGTCGACTTAAATATCCTCGGGTCTTTTTATTTCTATAGCTTTTCGTGCATTCTAGCCAACTGCTCTTTAACTTCATAAATGTTTTTGGTAGTGGTTCTAAACTCATCATCCATATTTTAAGCTGAGCTAAACAAACTGTCAGATAGAATTTGGTGTAATCTATTTTAAATACAATCTCACAAGGCATTTAAGCTCAACAAACTGGGCTTTGTTGGAATTTCTAAATTTGCCGCAGCATAGCCTGAAATCGCTAATTGTGAACCCAGCTGAAGAATACATCCTTAATTATAAAGGCCCGCAAAAGGAATTGATGGCCTTCTTGCATCAGCACTTCCTTAACCGAGGCTTGCAAGCCAGGCTTTCTTATGGGCTGCCTTTCTATTACGGTAAAAAATGGGTCTGTTATTTAAAGACCAATAAAGACGCCAGTTTGGACCTATCTTTCACACGAGCCAATCAATTTGAAGACCCCAGTGGACTTTTAGAATCGCGTGGACGCAGGCAAATTTCCAGTTTATGTCTTTCGCCAGATGACGACCTTCCCATGGAAGCGATTGATGCCATTCTAGATGCTGCCCTTTATTTAGACCGAGGAAAAAGAAGCTGACCTGACAAATGTCATTTTTCGAAGCATGCACTGCCCCTACATTTGAATTGTCATTAGTAGTAGTTCTTTACAAAATATTTCGGCCAAACCTTAACAGTATCGGCTGAAACGGCCTCTGCAATTAGTCAGCAGAGAGCTTGTTTTGTTTTCGTATCCGTCCACCAAGACGGATGCTTTTTTTGGTGTTTTTTTGGAACGAAAAAGCCGTCTCAATTCTAAATCGAGACGGCTTTTTCTTTTGTGTTTGGACTAGTACTAGTAGTTTATCTTTTCACCGCGGCGGCGTTCTGCCTCTCGCAATAAAGTCTTACGCAAACGAATACTACTTGGAGTTACCTCCACATACTCATCCGACTGAATATATTCTAGTGCCTCTTCTAGGGAGAAATCGATATGTGGCGCGATACGCATTTTATCATCTGCTCCAGCAGAACGCATATTCGACAACTTCTTAGTTTTGGTAATATTAATGGTTAAGTCACCTGGGCGACTGTTTTCGCCAACAACCTGACCTTCGTAAATTTCTTGGTTCGGTGGAATAAAGAATCGTCCACGATCTTGAAGGTTATTGATAGAATAAGGAATAGCCTTACCAGTTTCCAGGGCGATTAATGAGCCATTCTGGCGTCCAGGAATTTCTCCTTTATAAGGTTGATATTCTATAAATCGATGCGACATCACTGCCTCACCAGCGGTGGCCGTCATTAAGTAGTTACGTAAACCGATGATTCCACGAGATGGAATTTGGAAGTCCAAGTGCATACGATCACCTTTCGGCACCATCTGCGTAAGCTCACCTTTACGGAAGGTAACCGCTTCAATGGCTTTACCATGAATAGCTTCTGGTAAATCAATATTCAATTCCTCGATTGGTTCGCATTTAACCCCATCGATTTCTTTAAAAATAACCTGTGGCTGACCAATTTGTAATTCATAGCCCTCACGACGCATGGTTTCGATGAGTACCGAAAGGTGCAATACACCACGACCATAAACTCTCCAAGCATCTGCACTCTCGGTGTCTTCTACACGAAGGGCCAAATTCTTTTCGAGCTCTTTATCCAAACGATCCTTAATATGGCGAGAGGTTACGAATTTACCTTCTTTACCAAAGAATGGTGAGTCATTAATAGTGAAGAACATACTCATGGTAGGCTCATCAATGCTAATGGTTGGCAATGCTTCTGGAGCTTCTGCATCAGCGATAGTATCGCCAATATCAAAACCTTCAATTCCAGTTACTGCGCAAATTTCGCCACTTTCAACATGGTCAACTTTACGTTTCTCGAATCCTTCAAAAACAAAGAGCTCCTTAATTCTTGATTTAACCTGAGTACCGTCGCGTTTAACCAAAGTAACCGGAGCATTCGCTTTTAAAGTTCCGCGGTGTACACGTCCGATTGCAATACGACCGATATAAGCCGAATAATCTAAGCTAGTTACTAGCATTTGGGGAGTTCCTTCTCTCTGGGTGGGAGGAGGAGTATGCTCAATAATCTTATCTAATAAAGGAAGAATATTATCGGTTGGCTTTTGCCAATCTTCACTCATCCAGCCGTTTTTAGCACTTCCGTAGATAACTGGGAAGTCCAATTGTTCTTCGGTAGCCTCGAGGCTAAACATTAGGTCGAATACCATTTCGTAAACTTCCTCTGGAGTACAGTTTGGCTTATCTACCTTATTGATTACCACGATTGGTCGCATTCCTAATTCTAGGGCTTTAGCCAATACAAATCGGGTTTGCGGCATTGGACCTTCAAAGGCATCCACTAAAAGCACAACCGAATCGGCCATGTTTAATACCCGTTCTACTTCACCACCGAAATCGCTGTGACCAGGAGTATCGAGAATGTTGATTTTGTAATCTCCGTAACGTACGGAAACGTTTTTGGCGAGAATGGTAATTCCCCGCTCCTTTTCTAGATCATTACTATCCATGATTAACTCACCTGGAGTTTCATGATCTTCAAAGATCTTACAGGATAGTAACATCTTATCTACCAGGGTAGTTTTACCATGGTCAACGTGTGCAATAATTGCAATATTTCGCAGCTTCATATAGGGCGCTTAAGAGCCGGCAAAGCTACGCCTTTGGATTGGGATAAAATCCTTCTAGGAAATAACTATTTTTCGAGTAGTTGCAGACTTGCTATTACTAAGGCGCATGAGGTAGATTCCTTTAGGTAAATCACTCAAAGGAAAGGACTTATGATCTCTCCTTAAGGTGAAAACCCTTTCCTTTTTGCCGGTAAGATTATAGATTTCAATGAGGGTGTTTCCCTCGGGAACCTTCATAAAGTTCAAAGTTCCGTTCTTATAATAGAATTGAATGTCTTCAAAAGTGTTCTCTTTGAGACTCACATTATTGGTTACCAATCCCAAAGCTGTACTTCTTGCGGTTGATGCGCTACCTCCCACATAAGCCAGACTACTATCGGCCGGATCATAAACCAAATAGCGGGGAGTACCAAATTCGAAAAAGTATTCTGAGGAATCGATAAAGGTGTAGATATTAGACCAATTATAGCTTGAAACCCAAGATGAAACCTGATTACAAGTGGGGATATTGGAACTATAAGTATTGGTCATTGCTCCCCAAACCTGCACTTGAGGATTATTGCTAGCCCAAGTCCCCCATCCCGGAGCTTGGTTTACACAGATGCTACAATCAAATCCTTTGGAAGCCACAATTAATGGTTTGCCGCTTGCTAGAACTTGGTAGATGGAACTTTGGTTGGTATTACAATCTTCAACCATACGATCGGCTACCTGAGCATTTAGGCTTAGGCTTGCGATAGCAAAAAGGAAAAGGTAGATCTGTTTCATAAATCTAATTTCTTCTAAGTTAGGAAAATATCTTTAATGGGGAACCGCTGCACTCTCGTGTAATTCTGCTCCTAATTTTGCCAGATATTCCGCCCAATCATTCTGATCATTCAAGCAAGGAATTAAGGTAAATTCCTCCCCTCCATTTTCGAGGAAAATATCTCTTCCTTCCTCTCCAATCTCTTCAATGGTCTCTAAACAATCCGATACAAAAGCTGGACAAACAACTGCCAATTTCTTAACTCCCTGCTGAGCTAAACTGGCAATAGTTTTATCCGTGTAAGGATCTAACCATTTTATTGGTCCCAAACGACTTTGAAAGCTAGTGGAATATTTCCCGGCTTCTAAGTTTAATTGACGCGCCACTAAATCAGTGGTGGCCAATGTTTGATGACGATAACAGAACGACTGTGCCGGACTATCCTTTGCACAACAATTATCTAGACGTAAGCAATGGGCTTTACTTACATCCGAACCAGTAATTTGTCGCTCTGGCACCCCGTGATAACTAAAAAGCAGATGATCGTATTCGGCTGGTAGGCCCGTGTTTATTGACTCCGAAAGAATATCAATATACCTTTGATCATTGTAAAATGCTCTTTGTACTTTCATTTCAAGTTGCGGGAAGTGCGCCTCCACCACTTCTCTTGCCTTTACCACCACCGTCTCATAGCTACTCATGGCATAGTGCGGATAAAGTGGAATTAAGCTCAATCTTTCCAAATCAGGATGATCCTTTAATAATTCAGAAATGGCATGCTTAATTGATGGGTTCCCGTATCGCATACCCAAAGCAACCGGTAAATTTGTATACTCCTGAACCTTAGCCTGTAAACGCTCCGAAAGCACCATTAAAGGAGAGCCCTCATCCCACCAAATACTTTTATAGGCTTCCGCCGATTTGGGAGGTCGGGTATTCAAAATAATGCCCTTCACTAAAAAGGTTCTAAACCATTTTGAAAAGTCTACTACTCTTTCGTCCATCAAAAACTCACCTAGGTACTTGCGTACATCTTTCACGGCGTAGGAATCTGGCGAGCCCAGATTCACCAATAAAATTGCTTCCTTCATTGAGGCTTATCGGTTCATTAAATATTTCTTGGGGGTAACCCCGAACTTCTTGCGGAAAGCAGCAATAAAGTGACTAGGATTGGTGTATCCAATCTGATAAGCCGCTTCATTCACCTTGGCCTTTCCTTCATCTAAAATATGTCGAGCGACGTCCATTCGGTAATCACTTAGGTATTTAAATACCGTGGTGCCATAAATGTTCTTGAAACCCTCTTTTAATCGATATTCATTTAAACCCACTTCCTTCGCTAGCTCAGGTATAGTGGGCGGATCGGTCATGCGATCTATTAAAACTTTTTTTGCCAAACGAATCTTCTGCACATTATCCTCATTTTCTAAAAATGGGCAGGCCTCCACATCTGTTCCCTCGCTGCGATTAAAGTACCATGCGAGGATTTCTAACACCTTGGCCTTTTCAAAAATCTCCCGCGCGGGTCCGTTTACCGGAATTTGAAATACCTGACTTAAAGCAACGGTTACCGCTGGACTTAAAGGCGTTTCGGAATAAAACTTCTTATCAATATTCTCGGGATTAATAAAGGCTAATTCCTCGCTAGCATCCACGAACATACGGTGCAAAGACTCTACTGTTAAATATAGATACAAGAGCTTACTGCCAGGCTTTACCTCCATCTCCATCGGCAATGATTGCAGCGGATTGTAAAATAATAGGCAGGTAGCCGGCTTCAACTCCAATTTATAAGAACCGCCATGAAAGGCAAACTCTGCCCCTCCTTCAAAAGCAAAGTAGAACTGAATCAAACTCTTATCTACATTAACTCGCAGGGGCAAGTTCCCTCCCTCCGGATGTTCTACCTTAATAATGGTCTTCTCATCACTTAAGGCTAATTGCTTAACCTTACTTTTCGGGGTATTTATTTCTGATTGGAGTATTTCCAGATTTAGTTCCATGGGGCAAAATTAGAGTATGATAAATATCATAGTAGCATATTCCTCGTTTATTTTATCCTTGCAAGCGCAATGATAACGCAGGAGACAGCGAAATTACAAAGAATCATTCTAAATAAGCACCTTCCAACCTATTGGGTTATTTTTCTTACTTATCAAGGTAATTTAAGTGGTGCTGATTGGGATATTTTTGCCAACGCAATATGAAGGAGTTCGAAGTTAGTCGGTTTGCCAATTTCTTTCTGGTAGGAATAGATCACCAGAAAGCAGACGTCGCAGTAAGAGAAAAATTCTCTTTAAGCGAAGAGCAATCCAATCACATTATACACCAGTATCGGAAAGAAGGTGGGGATGGTATTATGGTACTTTCTACCTGCAATCGCACGGAGATATACGCTTTCGCGGATTGTCCCCGTAAATTAATTGCCTTATTCTGTGAATACACTGGCAACAGTAAACAAGAGTTTGAACCATTCCAGAACATCAAGCAAAACCGTGAAGCTATTGAGCATTTATATCGGGTAAGCTCTGGATTGGAGTCCAAAATTCTTGGCGACTTCGAAATTGTTGGCCAGGTTAAAAAGGCTTACCAACGTTCCAGAGATTTAGCTAGCCACAACTCCTTTTTAGATCGCTTGGTTAATATTGGTGTTCAATGTAGCAAGCGGGTAAAAAACGAAACTGAGTTAAGTACCGGAGCGGCATCTGTTGCCTTTGCAGCTGTTTTACAGGTAAAAGAATATTTAAAGACCAATCCCCAACCTAGAGTATTACTTTATGGCATGGGGAAAATGGGTCGCACAACTTGCGAGAATCTAGTTAATCAAACTGGAATTCAAGATATCACGCTTATCAACCGAACGGAGGAAAAAGCGATTCGTTTATCCGATCGTTTTGGACTAAAGCATCTGGACCTTGAGCATTTAGGTGAAGGCTTAAATAATGCCGACATAGTTATTGTAGCTACCGGTGCTCAAAAGGCCACAGTACAGCTTAAGGACTTCACAGCTGCTAAAGCACGATTAATCTTAGATTTAAGCATGCCACGAAATGTGGCCTCCGATATTTATGAGCATGCCGATTTTAAGGTGATTGACGTGGACCACCTTTCGGAAGTGGCCGAGGAAAGTATTCGCAATCGCCAATCTCAAATCCCTTTGGCGGAGCAAATTATCGATCAAAAAATTGATGAATTTTACGAATGGCTAGAAACTCGCCGGGTGGCCCCTACCCTGCAAGCCATGCGCAGTAAAATGGATAGCTGGAAGGAAAAAGAACTAAAAGCCTTGCAAAAGAAATTCCCAGAAATGCCTTTGGAGCAGGCCGAATTCTTCGCGAGTCAAATGCTTAACCGTATTACTGGTCAATTTGCCCGAAAACTGAAAAATGGTGCAGATCTTAACGGAGATTTGCGTACTATCCATCATATTTTCGAGCTTTAACGAATGAAAAAAATACGCATCGGCACCAGAGATTCTGCTCTGGCCCTTTGGCAAGCCCGTAAAGTAGCAACTGCCTTGGAGGCCATTGGCCAAGAAACCGAATTAGTAGCTGTAAAATCTGCTGGTGACCTCGACCTCAATACGCCTCTCAATCAATTCGGAACTACGGGAGTATTCACTAAAATTTTAGATGACGCCCTGCTTGACAATCGAGTAGATATTGCAGTCCACTCTTTAAAAGACTACCCAACCCTAGCTCCTGAAGGCATTGTAATGGCTGCTGTTTTAGAACGCGGCCCAGTTCACGATATCCTAGTATATAAAGGCAACACCGACTTCCTAAATTCGGAAGTAGCCCAAATTGCTACTGGTAGTATCCGACGTATCGCCCAATGGCAAAGCCGCTATCCAAAACACCACAATCCTAACCTTCGAGGCAATGTTCAAACCCGTTTAAGAAAATTGGAAGAAGGCGATTGGAACGGTGCTATTTTCGCCAAAGCAGGCTTAGAACGTTTAGGCCTTTTGCCAAAAAATCACCTAGTTTTAGATTGGATGATTCCGGCCCCTGCACAGGGTATAGTGGGCATTACTTGCCTTTCGGTAGATGGCCAAATGCTCGAAACCTTGCAAAAAATTAATCATGATGTTACTGCTCTCCGCGCTAAAGTAGAACGCGATTTCCTTCGTCGGGTAGAAGGTGGTTGTTCGGCACCTGTTGGAGCTTATGCCGAAATTTTGGATGGTAAACTTTCCCTTCTTTCTGGTGTATTTAGTTTAGACGGAAGTGAAAAGGTGATCCTCGAAAATACGGTACCTTTGAGCGCTGCCTCTGAACTAGGAATTAACCTAGCGGATGAAGCACTTAGCAAAGGAGCCGCAGCGATCATGGATAATTTGAAAAATGACTAGCGAAAGCAAGCGCCCCCTCATATTCTCTACTCGTGTGCTTCCCCCAGAAATGGAGGAAGCCTTAAATAATGCTGGCCTCGAATTACAATCCCAAAACTTCATTAAGGTCGAAAATACCTTCGATGAAAATAGCTTGCGGGAATGTTTACTGCACTCCGAGAGTGTTGCTCGCGTTTTCACCAGTAAAAACGCCGTGCGCAGCATAAAAGCTCTACTCCAGTCAGAGCCCAATCTGCAAATCCCCGAAAAGAAAACTTTTACCGTTGGCATTCGCGCTACGGAAATGTTGGAGGAAATCGGAATTAAATCAAATGTTAGAGCCGAGAACGCTCTTAAGTTGGCCCAAATTATTGCACGAAATCCAGATGTGAAATCCATTGATTTCTTTTGCGGTAATAAGGCCCTCGACGATTTACCCGAATATTTAGAAAGTAAAAATATCCGCGTGCACAAAGAGGTGGTTTATGAAACCGAATTAGTACATGCCGAAGTCGAAACTACAAACTTCGACGCCTTAATATTCCTGAGCCCCACTGCGGCCTTCAGCTTCTTCAAAAAAAATAAAGTTAAGCCTAACATTCCTGCTATTTGCATTGGCGCCACTACGGCAGAAGCGGTGCGACTTCGTTGCGAAAATCCGCGAATTAACGCCGATGATCCAAGCTTAGAAGGAGTGGTAAATAAGGTTATAGATTACTTCAACGAAAGCTAAAAACGAAAACATGAAACAACCTAAAAATGACTTGTTCCTAAAAGCCTTACGTGGCGAAAAAGTGGAACGACCTCCGGTATGGATGATGCGCCAAGCCGGCCGTTACCTTCCAGATTTCATGAAATTAAAAGAGAAGTATAGCTTCTTCGAACGGGCCGAAAACCCTGAACTAGCTACGGAAATCACAGTGATGCCTATTCATCAGGTTGGCCCTGATGCGGCCATTCTCTTTAGCGATATCCTTGTAATTCCACAGGCCTTAGATGTAGAAGTTCAAATGGTTCCCGGTAAAGGGCCTTACCTACCAAATCCAATTAGAACACCTGAGCAAGTATATGCTTTACCCGATATCGATGTAAAGGATCGCCTGCATTATGTGTACTCTGCTATCGACCTCACCTTAGAAGCTTTGGACAATGAAGTTCCATTAATTGGTTTTGCGGGTTCTCCCTGGACCATCCTCTGCTATATGGTTGAAGGTCAGGGCAGTAAAACTTTTGATAAAGCCAAAGAATTTTGTTTTAGCGAGCCCGAAGCAGCCCATAAGCTGCTGCAGAAAATTACCGATGTAACTATTGCCTACTTACGCCACAAACAAGAGCGTGGAGTGCATGCTATTCAGGTTTTTGATAGCTGGGGCGGTTTATTGTCGCCTGAGGACTACCGTACTTTCTCCCTACCTTACATCAAGCAAATTACAGAGGCCTTGCACGAGCATACTCCTGTTATCGCTTTCGCGAAAGGTTGCTGGTTTGCCTTAGAAGAGATGAGTCAGATGCCAGTTAGTGCTTTGGGTGTGGATTGGACAATTACACCACAAATGGCAAGAGAGTTTACCAGCTTTAATATGACCTTGCAAGGGAATTTTGATCCTGCACGTTTACTCTCTCCCATTCCCGAAATCGAGCGTTTAACTAAACAAATGATTGATGACTTCGGAACCTATAAATATATCGCCAATTTAGGTCACGGTATTTTACCCAATATCCCGGTTGATCATGCCAAGGCCTTTGTGAATACGGTAAAAAATTATGGCTGATTTTAAGGACCGCTTTGTAAACTTCATCCGTGATTTACAGGATGAAATTTGCTTGGCCGTAGAAAAAATGGGTGGCGAGGCTAAGTTCCATGAAGACCAATGGGAGCGACCGGGAGGTGGTGGTGGCCGTTCACGAGTTTTAAGCAATGGCAAAGTTTTCGAAAAGGCCGGAGTAAGCACTTCAATTGTGCATGGTGAGATGCCCGAAGGGTTAAAGAAAAATATGAATACCGATGGTTCGGATTTCTTCGCATGTGGAGTATCCTTGGTGATACATCCTGCAAATCCTATGGCCCCAACTACTCATGCCAATTTCCGTTTCTTCGAAATGTATGATGAAGACGGCAAACCAATAGACGCTTGGTTTGGTGGTGGCAGCGACCTTACTCCCTATTATCTTTTTGAGGAAGATGCCGTGCATTTCCACCGCGAACAAAAAATAGCAGCCGATCGCCATGGAGCAGAGCTATACCCTCGCTTCAAGAAAGCCTGTGATGAATATTTCCGTAATCATCATCGAAATGAAGGTCGCGGAATTGGAGGCACCTTCTTCGACTACTTAAAAGCGGATGAACAGTATTCCTTAGAAGATTGGTTTGCATTTACCACGGATATGGGAAAAAGCTTTTTGCCCTCTTTTATGCCGATTATGGAAAAGCGTAAGGACTTACCTTATACTGAGGAACAACGCTATTGGCAAGAACTACGTCGTGGACGTTATGTAGAATTTAATTTGGTACACGACCGAGGAACCTTATTTGGTTTACGCACCAATGGCCGCACCGAAAGTATATTAATGAGTTTACCTCCTCGAGTTCGCTGGGACTATAATGTACAGCCCAAAGCCGGTAGCCCAGAAGCGGAATTGGTAGCTTTATTAAAAGAGCCTAAAAACTGGATTTAAAAAAATCAACATGTTACAAAGACCTCGTCGATTACGCCAAACTGCCGCCCTGCGAAGCATCGCTCAGGAAACGCACTTAAATCCAGCCGATTTTATTGCGCCTCTATTTGCGGTTGAAGGCGAAGGTATAAAAAGTGAAATCAGCTCCATGCCAGGCTATTACCGCTATAGCTTGGATC
>CATMQD010000036.1 GCA_950073045.1 uncultured Flavobacteriales bacterium
CCTCAACGAGCGTTTATTTGTTGATCCTCAAGGGGGAGATGTTTCTTCTTTATACCTCGATAATGGTTACCTCTTCTTTAACATGATTCCAGTGGAGGTTAATGTGGAAAATGATACCATTGATCTGGAAATTCGAATTACCGAAGGACGCCAGGCTACCATTAATAAGGTAACGGTGGTAGGAAATGACCGTACTAACGATCACGTAATTTTAAGGGAGTTAAGAACTAAGCCGGGTGAACTTTTCCGTCGTAGCGATATTCAACGTTCCTTGCGTGAATTGCAGCAATTAGGATTCTTCGATCCGCAAAAGTTAAACGTAGAGCCACAGCCAAATGCTGAAACAGGAACGGTAGATATCAGGTATATCGTTGCCGAGCAATCCACTTCTCAGTTAGAATTGCAAGGTGGCTGGGGTGCCGGACGTATTGTGGGTACCTTAGGATTAAACTTCAACAATTTCTCCGCACGAAATATGTTTAAGAAATCTGCTTGGCAGCCTTTACCTGCCGGTGATGGTCAAACTATTAATTTACGTGCTCAGAGTAATGGTTTGTTCTTCCAATCTTACAGCGCCTCATTTACCGAGCCGTGGTTAGGTGGTAAAAAGCCAAATTCATTAACGGTTTCTATTTATCATAATATCCAAAACCTTACTGGTTTGCCCAGCGATGATCCTAACTATCGCGGATTGAGTATCACTGGGGCTACCGTTGGTTTAGGAAAGCGCCTAAAGTGGCCAGATGATTATTTCACCCTTTACCAAGCGATCGATTTCCAACGTTACCGCCTTACCGATTATCCTTTAGGTGGAATTCAGTTTGATGAAGGCCGAGTAAATAACATCAACTATAAAATTACCCTCGGTCGAAATAGTGTGGATTATCCCATCTATCCCCGTAAGGGTAACCTCTTTAATTTAACCGGTGAGTTTACACCGCCTTGGTCTTTATTAAATGGTCGTGATTATTCTGGTTTAGATGCCAGCAGCCGCTACGAACTATTAGAGTACTATAAGATTAAGATGAACAGTTCTTGGTTTACCGAGATCCTACCGAAAACGGTAATTAAGGCCGCTGGTGAATTTGGATATTTAGGCTCTTATAATAATGAGGTAGGTTTACCACCATTTGAACGTTTCTTCGTGGGTGGTGATGGTCTGCAAAACTTTGTGCTCGATGGCCGGGAGATTGTTGGCTTGAGAGGTTATCCGAATAATCAGATTGTACCAACCACGGTATCGCAAATTGGAGGAGCTTTATACAATAAGTTTACCCTCGAATTACGCTATCTAATTACCGAAAACCCTAGTGCGCAAATCTTTACCCTAGCTTTCTTAGAGGCCGGAAACAACTACGATACTTTTGAGAACTATGAGCCGTTTAACCTCAAGCGATCCAGTGGTTTTGGGGTGCGGATTTTCATGCCAATGTTTGGCCTCTTAGGAGTTGATTTTGGTTATGGATACGACCCCCTACCAGGCAGAACTGCACCAAGTGGTTGGAATACGCATTTTATAATTGGACAGCAATTTTAAATGAGCTAATTTCGCCCGCGCTCAAAGCTTTAAGGATGAGTGCAAATGGCGATTGGCAACCGGCAAATTATGACTAAGAAAATTTGGATACTATTCTTTGGTCTGGTTTTTGGACTTCAACTGAACGCACAGCGATTCGGTATAGTTGATTCGGAGTATGTGCTAACGCAAATTCCGGAATATGCGAAGGCCCAACAACAACTCGATCAATTAAGCCGCACTTGGGAAGGTGAAATCGAAGCCCTTTTAAATGAAGCCGATGCCATGCGTCGCGCCTATGAAGCTGAAAAGGTTTTACTTACCGAAGAACGAAGAGCTGAGCGCGAAGCCGCCATCAAAGCAAAGGAAGATGAAGCCAAGAATAAGCAGCAATTGTACTTTGGAATTAAAGGTAAAATTTACACCAAAAGACAGGAGTTAATTAAGCCGATACAAGACAAAATTTACAATGCTGTGCAGGATGTGGCCCGTCGCCGAAACCTTGACGTGGTATTTGATAAAGGGAGTGAGCTGATAACCCTTTATGTAAGTGAAAAAGTAGATATCAGCGACGAAGTGATTGATAACCTTGAAGAAGAAAAGTAACCAAACTAAAAAACAAGAAACATGAAAAAGATCATCCTACTATTAGCCCTTTTCTTAGGTATTAGCAGCACCGCTATGGCCCAACAGAAACTTGGACATATTAACTCTGATGAGTTATTAGCCTTAATGCCTGAAACTAAAGCTGCTCAGGCAGAATTAGAAAAGTACGGTAAGCAATTAGAGAAAGACATGGCCGATATGGAAACTGAACTTTCTACTAAAATTGAGCAGTTCCGTTCTAATGAGTCCATGATGACCACTACTTCTCGTGAATTAAAAACTAAAGAATTACAAGACCTACAAGGTCGTATTCAGCAGTTTTCACAACGTGCTCAGCAAGACTTACAGCAGAAGCAACAAGAATTATTCGCTCCAATTATCGAAAAGGCTACCAAAGCCATTCAAGATGTGGCCCGCGAAAAAGGATTTACCTATATCTTAGATAGCTCCGAAACTAGAGGCGTACTTCTATTCGCTGAAGGTGGTGAAGATATCATGCCATTGGTGAAAGCCAAATTAGGCATCCAGTAAGGAAAATACTTAATGTAAATTTACACCCTGACTCTCCCACGAGTGTCAGGGTTTTTTTATGCAGAATACTCAGCCCATAGGAATTTTCGACTCTGGAGTTGGCGGCCTTACCGTTGCTTCGGCAATTCATCGACTTTTACCCCAAGAGTCTTTTATCTACTTTGGAGATACCCGACATGCGCCTTATGGCGATAAATCGAAATCTACCATCTTAGATTATTCCCGCCGCATCAGCAAATTTTTAGTGGAGTCTAATTGCAAGGCGATTGTGATTGCTTGTAACTCGGCCTCTGCTACGGCTTATACCGAGTTACGAGAAGATTGGCCGCAAATTCCCATTCTAAATGTGGTAGATCCGGTGGTGAGAGAGGTAGCGCGCTTAAAGGCACGCAAGGTGGGCCTAATCGCTACCCGGGCCACAGTTCGTTCGGAGCTCTACCCCAAAAGTCTGCAGCAATTTGATGCCCAGGCCCTAATGGTGCAAAAGGCTACTCCACTTTTAGCTCCTTTAGTAGAAGAAGGTTTCGCCGGCACTAAAGTGAGTAGAGGTGCCCTAGAACATTACCTGCAAGACCCGAGTCTGGAGGATCTAAGCCATTTGATTTTAGGCTGTACCCATTATCCGCTTTTGCAGAAGGAAATCGAGGATTATTTCCACCAAAAGGTGCAAGTATTAAACTCGGCCGATTTAGTAGCCATTGCCTTGCAAAAAATGCTAGAGCAGAAAGCCTTGCTAAATACCCATGGCCTTCCCGCCAGCATGCAATTCTACGTTTCGGAGAAAACCGATGCCTTTCGCGATACTGCTAAACTCTTCTTTGGGCAGGAAATAGACTTGCAGGAACGCCTACTGCCGGCTTAGGAAATCACTTACTTCTTCAAAGAATTTTTGCGGCTGTTGGGCGTGCAGCCAATGGCCAGCCTCGGGAATAGTAATGAGCTCGGCTTGGGGATAATGACTTTCAATTTCAGTTAAATCTTCATCCTTTATATACCAAGAATCGCCACCACGTAAGAATAGGGTAGGGCGATCGAAATAGGCATTGGGCGGAAGACCTTCTCCCACTTTCTCAATTTCTCGAGCAATTACCGTTAAATTAAAACGCCAGTTCATGCGCTCCTTCTCCTCCCAGTATAAACTCTTCAGTAAAAACTGACGAACGCCAGGCTCTAAGTCGGGACCAAATTTTTCTTGGGCCTCACTGCGACGCTCGATGCTATTTAAGTCCAAAGACTGTAAAGCAGAAATTACATCTTGATGATGCGGTTCATAGGGTTTAGGCGCAATATCCGCTACTATCAGGCTGAGGCAACGCTCTGGATTTAAAACCGAAAATAGCATCGCCACTTTACCACCCATGCTATGGCCTAAGATATGCGCTTCACTAATCTTTTGATCAACCATATATTCCAATAGATCATCCGCCATTAGTTCGTAGGAAAACTCATCCGAATGCGGACTACGGCCATGATTGCGCATGTCTAAAAGGTGAACCCTGAAGCTACTGCTCCACTTTTTACCCAAACTTTGCCAATTATCACTCATCCCAAATAAACCGTGCATGATAATGAGGTTTTGTGGGCCATCTCCTAATGTGTTGGAAAACAGTTTCATCTATAACTTTATTTGCGGGCTCCGATCTTTATCGGGGCTTTTCTTTTGCTTTCGCAAAGATGGGGAACCTCAAATTTTTAAAGCCCCGCTGATAGATGTTTCCTAAGGCTGGTCAATTATTACTTTTGTGGCCTAAAGAGAATTTATGTCCACGGATATTTCCCGTTATACAATAACCGCCGCTTTACCTTATGCTAATGGACCAGTACATATTGGTCATTTAGCAGGTTGTTATTTACCTTCTGATATTTATGCCCGCTATTTACGCAAGAATGATAAGGAGCTCATTTTTGTTTGCGGCACTGATGAACATGGGGCCGCCATTAATATGAAGGCCCAAAGTGAAGGCGCGCAACCGCGGGAAATCGTAGATCGTTATCACGATATTATTCGAAATTCTCTCGATCAAGTGGGAATTAGCTTTGATATCTTTTCGCGCACTAGCAAGGAGATTCACCATAAAACGGCCCAAGACTTTTTTAAAACCTTATACGATAAAGGCTCTTTAGAAGAGAAGGTTACGCAGCAGTATTACGACGAAGAAGCGGGTCAGTTTTTAGCCGACCGCTTTATTATGGGCGAATGTCCAAATTGCCATTTTGGCGAAGCATATGGCGACCAATGTGAAAACTGCGGTACTTCATTAAGCTCTACTGAGCTCATAAACCCCAAGAGTCGCTTAAGCGGATCCGCGCCCGTTTTAAAAGAAACCAAGCATTGGTTTTTACCCCTCGATCACTTAAGTGGAAAGATTAAAGATTATATCCAATCTCATAAAAACTGGAAACCCAATGTGTATGGCCAGTGCATGAGCTGGCTCGATGCTGGTGATGGCCTGCAAGCACGCTCCATGACCCGCGACTTGGATTGGGGGATTCCGGTGCCCCTAGATGATGCTGAGGGCAAGGTATTATACGTGTGGTTTGATGCACCTATCGGATATATATCAGCAACTAAGGAATTGAAAGGTGAGGCCTGGACCGACTGGTGGACTAAGGATGATACCAAAATGGTACACTTTATTGGCAAGGATAATATTGTGTTCCATTGCATTATTTTCCCAGCTATGTTGATGGAGCATGGTGGCTTCCATTTAGCGGATGAAGTGCCAGCCAATGAATTCTTGAACTTAGAAGGGAAGAAGATTTCCACCAGCAGAAACTGGGCGGTTTGGCTGCACGAGTACCTAGAAGATTTCCCTGGTCAGGAGGATGTGTTACGTTATGTGCTTACCGCTACTGCCCCCGAATCTAAAGACAATGATTTTACTTGGAATGATTTCCAAACTCGGAACAATAGCGAGTTGGTGGCTATCCTAGGGAATTTTGTGAATCGGGTTCAGGTATTGATGCAGAAGTACTACGAGGGAGAGGTACCACAGCCATCTACCTTGAGCGATACCGACCAGGCTGCTTTAAAAGAAATTGAAGAAGCGCCGGCATTAATTGGGGAGTCCTTAGAAAAATACCGCTTTAGAGAAGCCTTGAGCCGTATGATGAATGTAGCCCGATTAGGGAATAAGTATTTAGCGGATCAGGAGCCTTGGAAGGTGATAAAGAATGATCCCGAGCGGGCCGCCACCATATTATATGTAGCCACGCAAATCTGCGCCCAGCTTTCGCAGATGATGGAGCCTTTTATGCCTTTTAGTGCCGAGAAATTGCGCACTAATTTAGGTTTAGAGAGTTTAGGTTGGAACGATTGTGCGAAGCAAGAATTTCTAGCTCCGGGTATGATTGTAAAGGCGGGTGGACATCTTTTCACGAAAGTGGAGGATGAAGTGATAAATGCCCAAAAAGAAAAACTGGAGGCTTCCAATACAGCGGAAGCAGAGCCAAGCTATGAGGCCTTGAAGGGGGAAATTCAGTTTGAGGACTTTTTGAAATTGGACCTTCGTGTGGGAACCATTACTAAGGCTGAGAAGGTGAAAAAAGCCGATAAGCTCTTACATTTAGAAGTGGACCTAGGCTTTGAGAAGCGAAGCATCGTAAGTGGCATTGCCCAGCATTTTGATCTTGAAGATTTACCCGGCCAAAAGGTATCGGTAGTGGTAAACCTTGCTCCACGTAAATTAAGAGGAGTGCTTAGTCAGGGGATGATATTAATGGCCGAAGATTCGGAAGGAAATCTTAAATTCACAGCAACGCCCGAGGATATGCCAAACGGGTCTGTAATACGCTGATATGAAAACACCACATCCAGATACTTACCAGTTTTTAGCTGATTTAAAAGAGAATAATACTAAAGAGTGGATGGATGCTAACCGGAAGCGGTATAAAAGCATTCGCGATGGATTGGTGGATTATGCGGAGACCTTGCAACAAGCTTTTGCAGAGGTGTACCCCATGCATATGATGGATCCGAAGAAGTATTTGGCCCGTATTAATAATAATCGTCGTTTTCATCCTGATAAACCACCCTATAAAACCAATTTCGCCTTAATGGTAAAAAGGCGCGGTCCGGGTTTAAGCGACTTTTACTTGCATTTGGAACCCGGCAATTTATTTATTGGCGTAGGCTTGTATCATCCTCCGCGCGAACTCCTAAACGCATTGAGGGACTTAATTGCCGTGAGGGGCAATGAGCTTCAGGCGATTGAGCAAGCACCAGAATTTAAGAAGATATACGGGGCCTTTCAAGGCGATAAGTTGAAGAAAGCACCCAAAGGTTTTGAGGTGGACCATCCTTATATTGAGCTTTTAAGGCATAAAGACCTTATTATCATGAAGCAATTGGATGAGGAGCAAATTTTCACCGCTAAGGGTTTAGAAGAAATTAAAACTGCCTTTGCCGCGGCTTTGCCCTTTATGGATTTTATTGACGAGGCTATTGAAGCCGTTTAGTGGGCTTTTTGCAGAGGTAGGCGGACTATAAAATTACTGCCTTCACCTTCTATGCTTTTAAGCTCGATTTTCCCTTGGTGAGCATCCACATATTCCTTCACGATCATCAGGCCAAAACCACTGCCTCGCTCGTTTTGGGTGCCTTTTTGGATTGCCGCTTTTCCGGAAAATAAGTTTGCTTGATCTTCTTTGGGAATCCCCATGCCCTGATCTTCTATTTCAAATACAATCTCACTTTTATCGGTGTAAACCTTTAAGCTTACAATTTTACCAGCTGGTGTGAATTTTATTGCATTCTGAATTAAATTCCGAACAATTACTGTCATTAAAATCGGATCGCAATAAAACTTTTGTCGACCATTATACTGGTCTTTTAAAATCACTCCTTTCGCTTTGGCGATTTCTCGTAAGTGGTCAATAGTCTTGTTAAGCCAAGAGCTGAGGCTAAGTTCGGCGAAGCTGGTGGTGGTGCCGCTAATCTGAATTTTAGACCAGTTCACCATATCATCTAGCATATGGGCGGTATTTTGCACCATATGCTGTAGGCTAGTATTAATTTCTTGCTGATCATTTTTGGGCAGGCCGTCATCAGCGCTAAGCTCTAAAAATGACTGAATAGAGGCGAGGGGATTACGTACATCATGAGCAATAATGGAAAGTACTTTAATCAGCTCAAGATTCGACTTTTCCAAGTCCTCTTTATTTTGCTCTAGGGCTAATCGTTGCTCCTCTACTTTGGCCTTTTGTTTTTCGTAAGCCTGGCGCACCAAACGGAATACCAAAAAGAAGATAGCAATAGCTAGGAAATAGCTGTAGATGGCATCGAGATAGCGCTCCTCTTCTGTGGCGTAAGGTGTAATTAAACTGCGGCCATAATTAAGTTCGTAGAGGGTGAGGCCCGCAAATAGTACCGCGTGAAAAAGCATCCATAACCAGTGGTTCCGACTTTGGGAGGTAGCAAATAAAATAGCTAAGGTTAAGAAGCTTACGATATTGGTAGAGCCATTAATACCTCCATTTAAAAAATAGATAGCGGCTAATAGCGCGTAACTAATTATTACAAAAAGGCCCCAACCTAAATGAAAACGACCCATAACCCTGGATAGCCAGTAGGATAAGGTAAGCACTAGCTGGGTAATCACAATAACAATTACCAGGTCCCAAAGCTTTACATTGATGGTTAGTAATAGTCCAAAGCTCAAGGATACCAAGCTTAGGAAGCAGACCTGATGAAAAATCAGCTCGCGTAAACCGAATTCCTTTTCGGTTCCGTAAACGATATCCTTAAACTTTGTTAGAGGCATGCACTAATTAACGGAAAGGCTCGCGGTTTTCCGATTCATTGGCGGGTTTCTTTTTGTTAGATCGCTCAATTTTGGTGATGAAATAACGGGTGCTACCTCGCCAAGGTAGAGTGCGGTAGCGTTCTACATAGTGCAGATTTACTCTTTCACCACTAAGGGAAACTTCTTGCAGCTCTTTAATTAATTGCTCCTGATCCTTTTCGATGGAGAAGTTAAAAGTCTCGGAAAGACTATTTTTACTATCTACTGCTCCAAAGGATTGGATGTTTAGCTGGCCTTCCCAAGTTTTAAAAACTACCCCTTTGCGGGAAAGCTTAATAATGGTTCCGGCGCGTACTCCCTCGGAATAGGTGCCGAAGTAGAGGAAGGTGATCCAGCCTAAAGCCAAGACTAAGATGATTCCTACAATCCAAATAATCGTTT
Source organism: uncultured Flavobacteriales bacterium (assembly GCA_950073045.1). GTDB lineage: Bacteria > Bacteroidota > Bacteroidia > Flavobacteriales > Schleiferiaceae > Croceimicrobium. The sequence goes on from CATMQD010000036.1 coordinate 8,839, forward strand.
TACGCATATTAAATGCTTAAAGGGTTTTACTGATGTGCTTTTTATAGTCGAGCAGACTTTGTTGTAAAATTTCCATGGCGGTATTAGCATCTTGGAAATCTTCTACTTCCACAGTTTTATTTTCCAGCTTCTTATAGTCTTCAAAGAAGTTTTTCAATTCCTTAAGGAAGTGCACCGGAAGTTCGGAAATATCATTGATATGGTTAACGCTCATATCATTTTCGGCCACAGCAATAATTTTATCATCGAGCTCACCGCCGTCTAACATGCGCATTACGCCAATTACACGGGCGGATACCATGCACATAGGAACAATGGTAATTTGTGATAATACAAGAATATCCAAGGGATCCTTATCATCACAATAGGTTTGAGGGATAAAACCGTAGTTCGCAGGGTAATACATGGATGAGTAAAGTACTCGATCTAGTTTAAGGATACCAGAAGCTTTATCTAATTCGTATTTCGCGCGGGTATTTTGTGGGATTTCGATAATACCATTTACGTATTCGGGGATCTTATCACCGGGGGAAACGCTATGCCAAGGGTTGAAAGGTTTACTCATTTTTTGGGTTTTTACAAAAGTACAGTTTGCTAGGGGTTTTCCCGCCACTTATGCTATTTTTGCAGCCCTGTTGGAAAACAGGCTCTTATTCAGAATGGCTCCGTAGTACAATGGATAGTATGCAAGTTTCCGGAGCTTGAGATGCAGGTTCGATTCCTGCCGGGGCTACCATTTTGATATTGATTAGGCAGATTAGCTTTTTGAAATTATTTTCAGAGCGCCATTCTTTCGGCCCCGTAGTTCAATGGATAGAATAGAAGTTTCCTAAACTTTAGATGCGAGTTCGATTCTCGCCGGGGCTACTATTTGAGAGCCTTATTTACCCTTCCCCAAGTCCACAGAGATGAAGATTATTTAATTCTTAGACGGTCTTCATTTTTCCATAAAAATTGCATCTTGCCCCAGCAGAAAACACTCACCCCCAGCCCCCACCCCCATGAAGTTTATACTGCCCCTAATGCTATTGGTGCTAGCCAATAGCCTGACAGCACAGGTAGAGGATTTTAAGTTCGTTAGCTATAATCTTCTGAACTACAACCCCAATAATATCGATGATCGTCATGATGAGTTTCGACTAATCATGAATGAAATTCAACCCGATTTACTGGTAGTACAAGAAGTAGATGGCTTGGCGGCGGTGCAAATGTTTGCCGATAGTGTCCTAAATATAGATTCTACTACCTATAGCGTAGCATCATTTATTGATGGCCCTGACTCGGATATTGGCCTGTTTTATAAAAGCCGGATTTTTACCCATAAGGCCCTGACTCACTATCCTACAGATTTACGGGATATTGTGCATCATGAATTAAAAACCAATTTAGAAGGACGTGCTCTTGATACTAGCAAGGTCTTACACATCTTTGGTCTGCACCTGAAAGCAAGTTCTGGTTCCAGTAATCGCGCCTTACGAAAAGCGGAGGTGGATAGTTTAAATAAGGCGCTGCTGCCCCTAATTAATGAGCCGGTAATTGTTTGTGGCGACCTTAATATTTATGGTTCTACCGAACCGGCCTACCAGGCGCTGGTAAATGATGGCACGGGTTATTTGCATGACACCATTAATATTACGGGCACTTGGAATAGTGCTTTATATGCTGAATTCCATACTCAATCGCCTAGGACCACTCGCTTTAATGGTGGCGCTAATGGTGGGCTTGACGACCGTTTTGATCTCATCCTATTTTCTGCCGCCATAGCTAATGATTCCATTTATGGTTATAATGGCGATATGGAAGTTTTTGGCAATGATGGTCAACATTACAATAAAGCACTTACCGATGCTCCAGCCCATCCAAGCTTATCGGATACCATTATTGATGCCTTGCATTATGCTTCGGACCATTTACCGGTAATGGCTAGCTTCTATAATGGCACCAGAGGTTTATCACAGAAGAGCCATAATAATAATGAGCTCTTCCTTGCCTATCTAAATAATCGGTATTGCCTGATTAATAAAACCGGTGAAAAGCTCAGTTATCGTTTGTACTTAAGCTCCGGTGAACTGAAATTAGAAGGGGATTTCTACACTCGAGAGTGTTTCTCCCTCTCAAAAGGAGCCTATCTCTTGGAAGTGGTAAATCTTGATGGCGAACGGCTACTCCTTGAGAAAATGATTTTCTGATAGGCCTTTCAAAGCATCTCTCTTCTTGGAGAATGAATAAAGATCTTGGGGTTGACTTCTATGAAGACACCCCTTAATTGATCTCTTTGTAAGGCTATAACCTTACTTTTAATTGCCATTTGTAAGGTTATAGCCTTACTTTTGGTGTTGTTCATCAGCAAATGTTATCCCCCAAATGAATAAAAAGAAGCTACAAATAGAACAGTTAGAACGTAAGCTTAAAGGATTTGCATCGGCTCAAAAAGTTTCTGCACCATCAACTGGCTGGCTTAAAGCCGTGCGAGTGTCCCTAGGTATGTCTTTGGAGCAACTAGCAGGTAAACTTGGGATTACTAGGCAGAGTGCCCGAGAAATTGAAACTCGTGAGAGGGAAGGTAATATTACTTTAAAGAACCTGAGAGAAGCAGCTGATGCATTAGATATGCAGATCATCTATGGTCTTGTGCCAAAAGATGGAAGTATTGAAGATTTAATAGATCGCAAAGCTCGGGATTTAGCGATTCGTATTGTTTCTCGAACCTCTAACACCATGAATTTAGAGGATCAAGGAAATACTGAGGAGCGACTTAAAAAAGCGGTGGAGGAAAGAACGGCCATCATTAAAAATGAACTTCCAAAAATTTTATGGGATTAAACCTTGATTATACTGATGGACAAACGCCTATAGATGAGGAGGAAAAGGAGGGATTGCTCATTAAGACTATTACCACTAAAGGAGAGCTTGATGAATTTGAGCAACTGAACATTGAGGAAGCGATGCAGTGGGTCTTTAGTAGGAAATTCAAGATTAAGGAGGTTTTTACCGAAAGGTTAATTCGTGACTTGCATCGACGGATGTACCGAAATGTTTGGGCTTGGGCAGGTGAGTTTAGGAAAACTGATAAAAATCTTGGTATTGATAAATACCAGATACCGGTTGAATTAAAATCATTATGTGATGATGCGCTTTATTGGATAGAGCAAAAGGTTTATCCCCCTGAAGAGATTGCAGTACGCTTTAACCACAGAATTGTATGTATTCACTGTTTTTCTAATGGAAATGGAAGACACAGCAGGTTGATGGGGGATATCATCATAGAAAAGCTTTTTAATGAAGAACCTTTCAGCTGGGGAGCAGGAGATTTATCCTTAAAGGGTGATCCAAGAACAAATTATTTACAAGCAGTGAAAGCGGCAGATAAGGGTGACATAGCGCTACTATTGGCTTTTGCTAGATCCTGATTTTCGAATTTATATACCTAAGCATCTGCTCACTCCAATAGCTCTCCCTGGCTACTTAATTTTAAAATTCATGATCTAAGCAATCTACTCCTTTAAAAATCGAATGCTAGTCCCATTTATATTTAAGAAGTAGAGACCTGGCTTAAGGTCTTGAATGTTTATTTGGGGTTCTGGGCCTTTAAGCTTTCCTTTTTTAAGCAGACTGCCTTTAAAATCGGAAAGGCGATAGGGGTAAAGGCTGGACTGTTCCAATCCGCTCAGGTGAATCTGCCTTTTAGCAGGATTAGGGGAAAGTTCAATCTTAACTGGGCTAGCCCCATTTTCTTTCAAGCCAATGGGATCGTAAGCTTCGGTGCAAGAGTCGGCAATTCCGGTTTCGTAAAAACCCAAATAGCTGTCTTCATAACAACGTAAACCCATGCTGTAATTTCCGTCGCAAGACCAGTCCGATTCGCGTTCGTAGTAGAAGAAGTAACTATCAGAACCAATGCCCTCGGTGATAATCAGATTCCGCTGAAAACTACTATACTGTGGTAACTCTCCTCGGTAGGTGAGACTTGCATATTGTCGCTTAAGCGAGCGGCCATTAATAGTTACTGTGTTTACGGAATTAATGGTTAGTACCATGCTATCTAACTCTCGTATACCTGAGCCGATATTGGTGTTGCTATCTAAAACAGGGTAATAAATCTTATCCCCCGCCACAAGATTAAAATCATATAAAACTTGAAACTGATCAAAGTCGGGGTTGTAAAGATGAATTTGATTTCCGGACTCATAGGCATATTCAACTTCTTCGTGAAAGGAGCAAAAGAGGTCGCGATTTTTAGTTATTTTCTTGCAATTAAGCCCTTTAATTAGGGTGTCTTTTTCCACGGTAATTTGCAAGTAGTCTATCCTTCCCGAGAAAGCTCGACCTTCGGTGTAATGCCAAGTAGTGCCGTTTCCCAACCAATTTTGGGCTTGTAAAGAAATTGAGCTAAAAAAGAATATTAAAAAAGCGTAGCGAAGTAAATATCTCATGATTAAGTTTTAGGCATTTAAATGATTTAGAGCATTGGGATTAAAACATTCCCTTCACCGCATCTACTGTGGGGCTATGTTCTTTTACCGCGGTAATCTTTTGGTTTTGGAGGCTCACTTCCAGTATTTTACTGGTGTTTACTTCTAAGCGAAAAGGTTTAGCCTCTTCTTCCTCGGTGAAGATTAAAACGGGATAGTCGTATTTTTTAAGTCCGGGCAGGATGAATAATTTCTGAATGATTCCCGGAGCAGCACTTACATCTACAAAAAAGAGGCTTTGATGCTCCTTCAGAAAATTAGGGTCTTTATCCGCTAAAAACTCATTCACAGCATGGGCCGGTTCTTTATCTAAGGCTACAATTAGTCTTTGGGTGCTTTTATCAATCTGGTGTTTTTGCTCAAATTGATCATTGAAGCTCAGTCCGCTCATGCTATTGCCCACTTTAAGCATGGCCTTTGGCGGTGTTTTTTGCGGCCTGCTAGCGCTGGCGCTAAGTAGAATAACCAGGAGAAGGGCAAACTGACTTATCTTTTTCATGCTTCTTATTTTAGGAGGGCTAATTTTATTGCTTCAGGCGAAATTAGAGTCTGGAAGCTTGGCGGCAAAAGAAAAGGCTGGGAATTAAGCGGCTTTGGAATTAAGGGCTATTGTTTATCAGATAATTCTACGAAGCGTTGAAAGGTGAAATTAGAGTGTACATAATGGCTTTGTGGGTGACTTATCTTTAAAGCTCGAAGTGTGAAAGATTTAGTGATGAAAATTTTAAAGCTTTACCTGTGGGTATCCCTCTTATTAGCCTGTTCTAAGAGCTTTAGGGCTGACCATGATTATGTGAGTATCACAAGCGCTTATTTTGATCAGGATATTGGATTGCACTTTACTGAACTCGAGTTTATAGTTAAGGATTCTTCAAGAATGTTTATGTTCAATGCAGTAGATAGTAATGTAGTGTGCTATACAGGAATACAATATTATTCTGCGTCTGAATCGGTTCAATCTCATTCAGATGATTACGCTTGTACTTTGAGAATGGTGACTAATGGGGATAAGCTCAAATTGATTTCTGGAGCTTCAATTGAGGGGCTAGATTCATTAAAACTATTCTTTGAACACCCTAAGCGCTTTGCCTCTTGGTCTTATACTCTGAAGAAGACAAATGAGCCTGGTGTTTATAGGTTCATACAAACCAAATGATGTTTTATTGAGTCCTACTGTGATTTAATCCAGCAAATACTCTTAGGCTTAAAAGCCTAGTTTTGCCATCTCACCTCTTTAGCGAAATAGTTTTACTAGTTTTAAAACCCTGATTAAAACGCGCTGCTGCTTTGTAAGCGAGGTGGCGAAGCTGTGAATTATCCATTTGGTTTTATTAAGACTATTTCGCATAGAATAAGTCAAACACATTTCCTGCTTAAAACTGCATATACAAGGTTGCTGGCTGAAATTAGAACAATTGATTTTTGGTCAGAATATCTACCAGGAGAAATAAAATGAAACATCCCATGAACACTTTATCAGTTATTTACGCATTTCTAAGTTTATCCATTTTTTTACAGAGTGAGGTTAAAAATGGATCGGATGAGATTCAATATTCAAACTTTAATGCAGAGTTTAAGGTGGATAGTATTTTTTTAGACAATTATTGCGAAGGGTACCTGCTTTTTGAAGGAGAGCTGATAAGTGTCGATGAGGATGCTCAAGGCCTTTATTCAGTTGGTGATAGAGTTCAAGTTATTTGTGATAATCATTGGTTTGAAAATGGTGTGTCATCAGATATCGTTTTAAAATTAGACTTATGTAATTATAACTTTTTTCACTACTACAAAACTCCCGATGGAGCCAGAATTGAGATTCTTTCCCATTTTGGTAGTAAGGATAGATGTTATATTTACCAATATAATGGATGTGAAAAAAGAGAAATTGGGGAAATATGTCCTGAGGCTGGAATACCCTTGCTCTTATGTGCTGAGGTGTTGTGATGTCTTGTATTATTCGGTAGGGAATAAACCATATGATCAAAGCTGGGGGTATTAGGGCAAGAATGGATGAGCAGTAGTCTTGTTTTCTAAATAAAAGCTGTCCAGAATTTTTAAGGGTAGTGCCTTAGGCCGAAGACTTTAAGTCCTTTCGAAATAGTTGTGAGTCAGTCCCCGTTTTACCTCTCCAAGCCTACAAATGTTGATTAGAATACATATGATGCGCAGTAAAAAAAATCTTTATTATCCCCATCGTCATTTTATGCAATATGGGTTTAAAGGCTCAAATTCAACTTCCCTTCACAGACTCAGTTTGTGCTATGATTGAAAGGGGAGAACGGACTAAGCCTGAACGTGAATCAGTGTGGGAGCTTAAGCTTATAGCTCCAAATCGGTACCGAGTTGATGTAGAACGTGAAGGGGCCTTGTTTCAGTCTATTGAGATTTTAAAAAGTGAGGATGGTAATTGTTATATGGATGGAAAGAATACGCTCTACAGGTCGGATGGAACTAAGATTTGGATAACTGAATATCTAATGGGCTATGTTCATGGTAGGGAGACTTGCTTTTATCCGAATGAGGATACATATAAAATTTATAATTATGAAAAGGGCGTCCTTTCTGGTCCTTATCTAGAGTATTATAAAAATGGTAATATTAAGGAGAACGGGAAATATTTAGATGGTGCCAAGGTTGGCAAGTGGATTACAAGGCATCCAAACCTCACACCAAGTTCGGAAGGGGTATACTATCCAGAATACGTAAAAGCTGTACTGGATGATTCTGGAGATACGATTATTTTCAAAGATAATTTGGGTAAAGAATTACTTAGAAAATCTACATTCCCAGGATTAGATACACTGATGCTGATTTTGGAGACCGAAGAAATAACTGACATAACTCTTCCTCTAAAGCTGTTCAGCAAGGATGGGGAGTGGCTCTATTATGATGAGAAAGGAAATGTTATCAGGAAAGAGTTTTACAGAAAGGGGGAGCTAATAAGAACTGACGATTAAAATGAAGAGCTTATTTGGTCTTTTGTGCTTTCTTCTTATCGCTTGGGCTTGTTCGTCAGGTTCGGGACTGGGGCGAAAGGAATTGATAGAGTATAAACTCACCAATGAGAATGAAATAAGCCTCAGCTTATATGCGAGGCACAATTATATAAATACTTGGATTCCCTTCTCTTTTGATGATGTTATTGATTCCAAATATGAGCTTTCTTTAGATCGAGATGAGCAGCTAGAAATTTACTCTTGCATTAATCAAATAATAAATAGCACGGATTTTAAAAGTGGTAGTGATCAGAATTTTAAATCGACAGATTTGCGGATTGTTGTGGTTTTAGTGGACGATCAAGGCTTAGAGAAGAAGATTGGCCTCGGGGCGGCAAATTGGGTGGTAGTGGATGATGAGTACCATAATCCAAAAGCGGGCACTGATATATTTAAATGTCTGGATTCCTATTTGCCTCGAGATATTAAGAAATCAATGAATAAGTGAAACTCCGTTGTTCCGGGCTCTTTTTGCTCCTGCATCACCAGTACTTTAATTGCAAATAAATGAATTGTTGGACCAAGATGTTTAAAGTTTTCTTACCTCTAATTCTTTTCGCGGTCTTCGGTTTATCGGCTTCGGCACAAACTAGGGTAGAGTTCTCCGAAATATGCAGATCATTTTGTGAGGATAGCACTTACAGACCTAAGTTTCCAGCACCGTATAAATTGTTGAAAATTGGCAAGGACAGCTTTGTCTTAGAGGTTTACAGGTCTGTTTGGGATTCGGAGAAGGAAGAATTGGTTCGCTATCGTCAATTCTCTACTAGCTATAAGGTTTCTAGGGTAAATGACTCCTGTGTTTGTAAGCCTCATGGTTTGAAAATGCTGTTTAATAAGGAGGGCCAGGTCTTATTTGAAGACCTCTATTCTGAAGGTCTGAGGGATGGCTTTGAGCTTAGGTACTTTGCGTCTGGCAAGCTTAGGAGTGTTTCGAGTTTTGTAGAGGGTAAAAGGCAGGGTGCTTATCAATCTTACTATAAAAGTGGCACGATTGAATGTGTGGGTTTTTATCATCAAGGAGCAAAATCAGGAGATTGGAGCTTTTTTAGTCCAAAAGGATTTTTGGAATTTAAAGGCTCTTATAATTCTGACTACTCATTTGTTGAGACCAATTATGCAGGTGATACAATCGTTTATAGGGATAACGCGAATAAGATTATTAAGAAGCTTGAGTTTAGAGAGGGGATTGATAGTCTTCAAAAGCTTATGCGGGTGGAGCGGATTAAAGGTTTAGTTTTTCCGGTAAGCTTACACCGTCGGGAAGGCGAATGGCTCTATTATGATGAGAAAGGAAATGTTATCAGGAAAGAGTACTACAGAAGAGGGGAACTATTAAGAACTGAGGATTAATTTGAAGAGATTATTTGGCTTCTTGTGCTTTCTTCTTATGGCTTGGGCTTGTTCGTCAGGTTCGGGACTGGGGCGAAAAGAGGCTTTTAAATATACTTCCGCCGATTCTGTGCAGTTCTATTCGGAATATGGTATTTCTGAAATTATTTACGAAGCCATTCAAAATGAGGATAGTCTTGTGAAAGAAAGCTGTTATTTGTTGATTTCTTTGGGATTTGAGAAGCAGGTTGGCGGCGTATCAACTTTTAGATATTTTAAAACTAGAAATATGTGCAAGGGTAGCATCGAGGACTTGGATTTTGATGCGGTATTTGAGGATTTAGTTTTAAGGTCTAATCAGTATGAAGTGAGAAAACGGTTTGAAAGCGAAAGGTTATTTATTACAATACCTATCCATTTAAGATTACCTTGATAAGTGCCTTATGTTGGCTATCTCAATTTAAGGTTTGTCTTTGGGGATTTGTAGATTTTGATATGAAAGATCCTTTTTTGGGGTGACTTCTTTGG
>CATMQD010000037.1 GCA_950073045.1 uncultured Flavobacteriales bacterium
CCAGCAATATTCACTCCTCCCCAACCGGCAGAACGCGCCCAAGGGTTAATTAGTAGTTCAGGGGCACCCGCTTGTCCTGCACGCTGTGGGTTTCCGGCATAAGCTGTACTTACCAAGCCTACAAAACAAAATACGGTTGCGATCTTTTGAAAATATCTCATCGGTTGAATCACGTTAAATCGTTCTTAGAATGCATTAAGGTCAACAGGACGTAGACTACCCATCCACTTCACAACTTTTTGTCCTATTGGACCAGCATCGATATGGATCATGTAAATTCCACTAGCGATTGGCACATTGAAGTCGTTTTTCAAATCCCATTCGATAAACGTTAGGGCATTATCCTTCGAAATATTGCGCACCAAAGTTCCATTAGGCATAAAAATGTTGATCTCGCAACGCTGGGGTAGATTGGTAATCTTTACAATATTATCCAACTGACCATCCTCGTAACCTGATGAACCATAATATGGGTTAGGCACTACGCGAATATTGTCTAATGCACTATTCGCAATGTCGCGATCATTATTAACCACGCTGAAGTCACTCATATCAAATTCATACAACGGATTTCCTCCATTGGCAGCAGTAGCAGTTTTCCCGAAAGGACTTTGTACACGAAGTTGCACTCTGGCCTCGGTTGGGATATCGCGATAATCGGTGAAGGCATATTCGTTGCTCGAAAGCATACCAATAGAACACCAAGTCATTGCACCCCAAACGCTGGTACGAGTTAAAGAACTATTCATGTTCTCGAATTCGTCCTTCAAAGGATAATCATCGATTGCATCACCTTGATAGGTAAGATCCTTAACCTCATTACGAATCTCAGCAGAATCGGCTAAAACATAAATTACGTGCATACCACCAAGAGCAATTGTTCCTAGTTTCTGAGTAAAGTTTGCCGTTGGGTCCCACTTCATATCATCACCATTCTCGCTCTTTAACCAAGAGTTTTCGGCGATAACTAAGTTTAAGCGGTTTCCAGTTTCAACATTGTAAGCATATCCTGGGAAGTAGCTCCATCCAGTTGAATTTGGATCTTGAACTAAATCACCATTGGCAGTTTTATTTAAAGACTGACCAGAACGCAAACGGAATGTTTGTACATCTCCTTCATTCGCATCAGCATAGTTACCCATTTCCAACACGGGTACACGAGACCATTTGCTAGGATCTGGACTGAAAACGATATCGATGTTTGGTAATTGATCGATAGGGTACATACGATTAAAGTTAGTACCATCACGTAAAGGATAACCTGGGCTTTGGCGGAAAGCTGGCTCATCAGTAGGAGTTCCTGCTAATGGAACATTACTAGCTAAAGCAACTGGTCCCCAAGTACCACCTAAGATATTCTCAAACTCGCCTAATGGATCTACATTGTTATCACCAGTTGAATGGTCATTGTAGAATACCGTAGGTAAGTTGTCATTATCGCTAATCTCATTTGATCCAGCTAAAAGCCAGTTAGTAGGATTCTCGGCATCAGAATCAGGAACACCACTTAACCAAGGCTTTGTAGGATCCGCATAAGTTACGCTTCCTCCAATCACACCATTATCGGTAGAATTATCTCTTTCAAAGCCAGGTGCTACTGGATCGTTTACATTAATAGAGAAACCTAAAGACCTTTGGGTAGCAGAGTCGATTACAATCTGCTCAGTACGGAAATCGATTGAAGTTTTACTCTTGCTAACCAGATTACCATCCTTGTCTAATAAAGTCCAGTTACGGTCACCATCTAAGTCCTCAAAACGTAATTGGTATTTCCCTTTATAAACTTCACCTACAGAATAAGGATCAACGATCTTAATTTCCACAGGACCAGCACCACTTAGGTATTCTATACGGTCAGAACCATAATTGGTAAGAATCTCCTCCTCCGTTTCAGCGCTAATATTCAAATAGTTACTACCGTTACCTTTTCCACTTAGGCGAGTAACTGGGATTAAATCTCCCCACTGGGCGTTAAGCTTAGTTCCACCATTACGGTTTTCGGTACGGCTAGGTGTACCGCGATAAGGCTTAGAAGCATCACCGATATTACGACGACCGGCTAAGTATGGGGTTTTCTGCGCATTTACGTTATCACCCGAGCTTCCTGGCTCAAATGTTTTGTAATTATTATGTGAATAAGCGATTAAGTAGAAATAATAATCCTTGTTATTCACTAATTGACGGCTTCCTTCTGCGAAAGCGTCTTCGTCAACTTTATAGCTTAAGAGGATTCCATTATCATTTGCCTCCAAGGTCATATCCATTGGGGTTAATGGGTTTCCTTCTAAATCTGGAGTTTCGGTATAGTTCACTAATTGTGCAATACCATTCTTAAGGTCCGATTGAGCAATTAGACGAGACTGAGCGATATCATAAAGATCATCAACACCTACGTCTGCATTAGCTACCTGGAATAATTGGAAACCTTCGAACTTGTAATTGAAGTAACCAGCATTAAAAGCACTATCCAATTCAGTTGCCGTCCAATCTGATTCTGGTGGAATACGTGGATCACGCTGTGAGTAACCTACAGTATTCTCAGTGAATGGGTTTAAGATGTTAATTACCAATTCTTGGTCTAATTCAATGATCTCTAAGTTTGGAGTGAAAGGACCATCTAATACTTGGAAACAGTTATCAAAAAGCTGCTGAGCTTTATCATCGGCAACGATTACATCGTTTACAGAAGCAAAAAGATCCTGAGAAGCGAAGTTACGAGCCCAAACTGAACCAGTAGTAATAAAGTTTAGTGCACCTGGCGCCAAGGAGAAAGGACCAGCACAGTGTAAACCACGCTTATCTGCTTGGTTATTTGGCGACTCCCACCAATCAATTGGAGTTGAAGGCTCATAGGCACCAGTGGTATCAATAGAAATACCAGGATAAGCAAATCTGGTTTGAACTAAGGAAGGATCTAATGAATAACCATCACCGTTTCCAGTTTGACCTTTACCAGAAGGGTTTTCAATCACTAAAGGACGACCATCCTTCCAGATACTGTTTAATAGGTTGTAAAACTCCTGAGCGTTATCCGGGTCGGTTGTACCTGAAGGACCATTAAAGTTTGCAGAGTTATTATAATACATGAAACCTGACATGATAATACGCTCATTTACGCCAGTGGTGGGGTCTTCCTCAACACAAACGCCATCGATACGCACACCATCAACACAACCATCACGGTCATCATCAACGCCGTTGAAGTAATCGGCAAATGGACCTTGGAAGAAGTCGAAACCTACAGCGGGTGGGTTTGCACCGTAACCTAATGCGCCTTCATCATCATTATCACTATTGTACACATAACCCAAACCACGCGCAATGTCCGAACCGATGATATCATCGTAGGGGTTACCTAAATCTGCGTCAAACCAAGTACCAAAATAGGTGTCACGTAGACGGAAAGTGGATTGGTTTAAAATTCGATAGTTGTTAAAGGTCATGTTATTCACCTCATCATTCGCAGTAAAGGCAAAGGCCTGAGCACGAATCTCGAAACCTAAGGCGGAAGCATTAGTTTCGGTGTGAATGTTACCCTTATCATTATAAACCCACCAGATAGTTTGATCACCATATAGTAAGTCTACTTCTTTCGCCTGACAGTCAGCCTCACGAGTGAAATCGTAACCAGGATAATCCCACTCATACTCGTAAAATCCGGGGATACCATTGGTATCTGATTCTACATAGGGAGCCAATTTGTAGCTAAATTCTCCATTGATACCATTACCTGGCCAATCCTGAATGCTTTCAGGGATATTACCAGCGTATCCAGGGTAACGCTCATCTGGGTTACAGGTAGGATCTTCCTTACACTCAATCCATGCTGCGTGTAATTCAACTTCACTACGATAAACTACCCAGTGACGGTCATACTCCTGACAAGTATTCTCATCGATAGAGGCATTATTATCTAGTGGGCCAGGCCAGTAGTCAACACCATCCTGACGGTAGGTCATTGCGGCTAGTTTAAGCTGATCAGCATCATCAATACCTCCAAGCCAAAGAGCACCCGCGAACATGGAATGCTTATTGGAACCTTTTGGCACCTCATACTGGGCATCATTTAAATCCCACCACATGTCACCACCACCAAGGATACGTGCACGTACGTTGTTAATGTTCAAATCGGTTTGAGCCGTTGCCGGGGCACAACCCTCAGCCAAGGCCTCTAGAGCCGTTTTGTTTTTGTTGTTCTTCGCTGGTTTCTCCTTCGCATTTAATCCGGTAAATCCTACCGCAAAAACCAAGGCGAATGTTAAAAAGCTTCTGATTTTCATACAGCTATTTAATTATTTCTAAAAGTTATAAGCTACACCCAAACGTACACGACGTGGAAGGGAGAAGTTAAAAGGACTGTTCATCACTCGGTTGTACAAGTCCACATAAGCTTGCTCGCTTACCTGACCTTGAATTTGAGCTTGACCAGCCTGTGAGGCCAAGAAGCCATCATCATCCGGGCTACCGGTAAATGGATATACTGATACTACGTTACGAGTATCCAAAAGGTTGAGAATCTGGAAATAAACATCGATACTCTTTCTTCCTTTCTTATCAAGCATAAACGTTTTGTTGATACGAGCATCGAAAGTTACTTGCCATGGCAAACGAGATCCATTAATCTGGCCAGCTGTTTGAGCCGATCCAGAAGCAGATGCAGTTACAGCATAAGCACGATCACGACGAGTATAAGGACGACCTGAAAGAGCATTACAAGTAAGGTTTACACCAAAGTTTTCTAAAATAGGCTTGCCATTAATACGCGGACCATTATAGCTAGCTCCACGGCCATAACGCCAGTCGAGACGAACTAAGATTTGGTGACGATTATCGTAATCAAATGGTAATAATGTTCTTAACGAAGCTGCACCCGCACGCGCTAAGTTAGCACCAGTAGTGGCCGAAGAACCAGTACCATTCGCAAACTGTAAGGTGTAGTTTGCATCAATTTTAATGTTCTTGGTACGACGTAATTCATATTCCAAAGTGAAACCTTTTACAGTACCAAAGTCACGGTTACCGTAAGCGATATAAGTAATCGGATAAGCTTCTGGATAGTTAACAGCCTGTAATAAGTCACGTAGCTCACGATAGAAAGCCGATAATTTCAATGCTGAACGCTTAGAAAGCATTTGCTTAAAGGCCATCTCATATTCGGTAGTACGCTGTGGCTTCAAGTTTGGATTATTAAGGATATTACCATTATTAAGGTAGCTAAGTCCTAAGTAATCAAATGGATCCAAACGAGATAAACCGGTAGTTGGACGCTGAGCTAATACATCATAGTGGAAGATAAAAATCGCCTCATCTGTAATAGGGAAGTTAAAGGCAACACGTGGCATAACTACCACTTGAGGATCGTAATCCACAAATGACTCAGCAGGCAAATCACGACCTACCGCGCTACCATCGCCGGGAGGATTAACTAAGAAAGGCTTAATACCACCACCTGCGGCATCCGAAAGTTCACCTGGATCAGTAAGTGGCTCACCAGCAGCATTATAGAACTGATCACCATTACGGTAACCTACAATTTCTGCATTTCCATATTCGAAGCTACTTACGTAAACCGCATAATCTTGACCAACGCTTCCTGGCACGCTGCTTCTTTGCTCAACACCTAAAGGAGAGTTTGGCAAATCGGCAACAGTATAATAAGGATATAAAATATAAGGATCTTTTAATACATCTTGGTTCAAGTCAAAGCGGTCAACACGTACCCCAACGTTAAAGGTTAAATCACGGAAAGTAAACTGATCCTGAATATAACCCGCAATATAAATTGGTTGGAAGGCACCAACTGGACGAGTATAGCGGCCATTTTCATCACGAGCGGTGAAGAAATCAGATACACTTGGATTTCCGCTAGAAATATTACCTAGATAATCGAATCCATAATAACTCACATACTGAGTAGCACCTGGGTTCACTAACTCATTGGCAGAGAACATGTCCAGACGTAAAATACTCGGATCGATGTTATCAATATTAATTTGCTCAACACCGAATGGATCTAAACCCATCGCACGACGAACTTCTTCTGAGAATTGAGAAGCATCTTGCGGGTTGTAAGTGTAGTTATAATTAATAGTGTCTTGGTAATTACCAAACTCATCATAAACCGGAATAGGATTTTCCAAATCTAGTTGAGAGTTAGGACGGTTTTGTAATAAACGCATGTTATTCCAAAGTCCGCTAGCTCCAAGAGAGTAAGCACGGTCAATACGCTGCTCATACTCAAATCCCATAATTAAGGAGTGATCACCAATATCAAAGTTGGTAGAGGCGGTAACCCTAAACTGGCTAGTACGACCAACATTATAATTTCCTTGCTGAGATCCAACATTAGACCAAAGTCCAAATACGCTTCGTGGGTTGCTACCATTAACCGGCATTCCGTAACCCTGAACTTCTTCAATGGAAGCAGCATTAATTCCTGGGTTGTTAGCTGCAATATCAAAGAATGAGGTAATGTAGTTATCACGAATTGGATTAACTCCACCTGGAGTGTAGTCGATTCCCAAATCAAAATCACCTACATAACGGAAGCCATCAATTTGCTGACCGTTAATACTGTCGGTACCAAACACATAAGAAGGAATAGTTTGGATGTCGTACTTACCAGTATAGCCATAGTTGAAGAAATCTTTACCATGATCCACATCAGAAGTCTCACCGAAAGTACGGGTGTAATCTACCTGAACAGTATAAAAAGCATTTTTAATAAGGCTAGTCTTAGAATCTTCCTTACTAGCATCTGCACCTTGTCCTGCTTGAGCATCGCGGAAAGTTTGCTGGAAACGCACATAAGCTTGCCAGTCGGAGTTGCGACTGCGCATATTATTCGCATAGTTAAATAAGTGGTTACCATAACTAGCATTACGATCATCACTATACACTAAACGTCCACCTACGGTAAGAGTAGTGTTTTGGGTAGTTTTAAACTGAACGCTACCATTGAACCTCATACTGTTAGAGTAAGAGTTTGGACGCTGCCAGATATTGGAAATATCGTCTTCAGTTACGAACTCAGAATTCATAATAATAGCGCGACCACCTGGATCAACCCGAATTGGATTTTGCTCCAAACTTGCTAATAAGTCAGGATCTAACTCTAAGTAAGGAATATCTCCTGGAACCGGACGAGGTTCCTCAATGTATAGGAATTCAGAACTGAATAAGAAACCAATAACGGATTCTTTAACCTTACCCCCATTAGCATTGGTGCGCTCACGAGTCCAAATCGGACCACCAAGCGTAAAGGCTCCAAGATTATAATTTTGTCCGTCTAAAATAGGTTCGCCATCGGCCTTGGTCATATACTTAAAAGGCATAGACGTTAAAATCTCCGCAGTACCAAAAAATTCACTGGATGGACCTCTAGTGGTGGTATTAATTACCCCACCGATAGCATCACCGTACTGAGCCGGTAAACCACCAGTAATAACTTCAGTTTGAGCAATCGCCGCCTGAGGAATACTAACGCTACCACGTACTTTTACACCATCGATAAAGTAAACAGTACCCTCGCTACGTGCTCCACGAATACTAGTGCCGCCACCAGCATCTTGGGTAACACCTGCGGCCTGACCTGCTACGGAGGTGATATCACGAACCGCCATGTTCTGAATATCCTTGGAAGTAGTAACCTTCCCACTTTTGTGAGGATCAATCAAAGGTGCTTCATATTCAATCACAACCTCACCAAGCATTGAGCTTTCGGGGTTCATTTTGAAATCCAAACTTGTAACAGTGTTACCTGAAACAACAACACCCGCCTTAGTTGATTTGTAATAACCTATAAAGGTCACTTCAACATTATAGGTACCAGCATTTACTGGATTAATATTGTACCTACCATCGATATCTGTGGCGCCACCTGTAACTTGTGCTCCACCAGCATCATAGATAACAACATTTGCAAACGGAATGGTTTCCCCGGTTGACGCATCAGTCACTTTCCCCCGCAATGAGCCGGGTCGTTGCTGGCCTACAGCAACAGTGCTAAAAGTGATGAATAGCAGTAAGAGTAGTTTCTTTCCCATACTATTTTTTCGGTTATTGAGATCCCTCCTTGGGTTAAAGGGCCGTAAATATAAGTTAAACGTGGACTGCGGCAAAACCCTTAACCCGAGGTATCACAGAGTTTCTTAATAATTTCTTGAAAATGAACCCTTAAGTGTTAACATTATTTTAGGATTTAGTTCATGAAGACTAAAATTTTTCCTCTTCATTAAAGTTAATTGTTTGAAAAAGCTTCAATTAGCATCATGTTTAAACGCCTATCATATATATGGACACTGATTTTTTTATCAGTTGCCTCTTCTTGTCAAAAAAATAATCAAAGAGATTTCCCGATTGTTTCTTTCGATCAATATCTATATCTAAACAACCCTTCCAATATCGAGCTTCAAAATCCCGGCGGAGCGGTATATTACCTTGGAGGTTATAAAGGCTTGATCATATTTAGGCGCTTTGCAAATAATGATGTTCGCGATTTTGCCGCTTATGACCGAGCTTGTCCAACTCATTATGAAGAAGATTGTTCATTATTAGAGCTCAGTGATGATCGAGTTTATGCCGAATGTCCTTGTCACGGAGAAAAGTATTTACTCTTCGATGGCTCCCCAGCAGAAGACGCGGTTATATCTATGGTAGAATACCGCTGTACTTTTGATGGAAGCGTAATTCGCATCCGAAATTAAATCCTCTAAGCTTTATACTTGAAACACAGGCAGATAAGCTAATCTCTGTGCAATTCAGTTAAAATCTCTACCTGGCAAGCATAAAGACAAAACTGAATTTAAGCCGCTTTAAGAGTGTTTTACCAGCGATTACAATAAATCACATTACCCTCTTAACGAAAGCGCAGCAGAGCTTAAGCAGCGAAGTCGATTTTTGACAGGATTTCAATATTTTTCGATTTTAGACCTAAAAAAACCCTGAAACGCGATTTCTCGAATTTCAGGGTCTAATACTATTGGTGCAAAATTTTAGTCGGCTAAAATGATCACCCGATCTTTTTGCACTTCCACTACTCCACCTTTAACCTTCATGCGCAAAACTTTATCATTGCTTTTGTCGGTTTCGATGGTTCCATGTAATCCGTCAATTGTTTTTGAGGAAGTAGGAATATCGATCTTCACCTCACCTTCTTGCAAGGTGCTGATCATTGGAGCATGTCCATTTAAAATTTGAAAGAGACCTTCTTTACCGGGCAAACGCACGGCGTCAACTTCACCTTCAAAAATTCTGGACTCGGGAGTAATGATTTCTAAATTCATAATGATCTGCTTAAAGCATTAGGCCTGAGCGGCTTCAGCAAGCATCTTCTCACCAGCTTCACGAACTTCCTCGATGGTACCTTTCAAGTTGAAGGCGGCTTCTGGATAATCATCCATCTCACCATCCATGATCATAGAAAACCCTTTGATGGTATCTTCAATACTTACAAATACACCAGGAAGACCGGTAAACTGTTCCGCTACGTGGAATGGCTGAGAAAGGAAACGCTGTACCTTACGTGCACGGGCCACTACCATTTTATCTTCTTCAGAAAGTTCATCCATACCAAGAATAGCGATGATATCCTGAAGCTCCTTGTAACGCTGTAAATTTTCTTTCACACGCTGAGCACAATCATAATGCTCGTCCCCAATAATTTCCGGAGCAAGGATACGAGAAGTAGAATCTAATGGATCTACCGCTGGGTAAATACCTAATGCCGCAAGTTTACGAGATAATACAGTAGTTGCATCCAAGTGAGCAAAGGTTGTCGCTGGAGCTGGGTCAGTTAAGTCATCCGCAGGTACGTAAACCGCCTGAACAGATGTAATAGAACCACTCTTAGTAGAGGTAATACGCTCCTGCATAGCTCCCATTTCGGTAGCCAAAGTTGGCTGATAACCTACTGCAGATGGCATACGACCTAGAAGTGCAGACACCTCAGAACCCGCTTGAGTAAAACGGAAAATATTGTCAACGAAGAAAAGGATATCACGACCAGCGCCATCACCTTCACCATCGCGGTAGTACTCCGCTAAGGTTAGCCCAGATAATGCTACACGAGCACGAGCACCGGGAGGTTCGTTCATCTGACCGAATACGAAGGAAGCTTTAGAGTCCTTCATTTCTTCGGAGTTTACTTTGCTAAGATCCCAACCACCATTTTCCATGGACTCATTGAAACCTTCACCATATTTGATAATGCCAGATTCTAGCATCTCACGAAGTAAGTCGTTACCCTCACGAGTACGCTCACCTACACCGGCAAATACAGAAAGACCACCATGGCCCTTGGCAATGTTATTAATCAATTCCTGAATTAATACAGTTTTACCTACACCGGCACCTCCGAACAATCCAATTTTACCACCCTTTGCATAAGGCTCGATAAGGTCGATTACCTTAATACCAGTAAATAGAATTTCAGTAGCAGTTGAAAGGTCTTCGAATTTTGGAGCCTCACGGTGAATCGGCAAACCATTTTCGGTAGGAAGCTGTTCCAAACCATCAATTGCCTCACCAATCACATTAAATAAACGCCCGCGAATTCCTTCACCTGTTGGCATCTTAATTGGACTACCAGTTGCTACAACTTCTTGTCCACGTTGCATGCCATCAGTAGAATCCATCGCAATTGCACGAACGGTATCTTCACCAATGTGCTGCTGAGTTTCTAATACCAATCGGCCACCATCGGCACGTTTAACATGAAGGGCATCATAAATTTTAGGAAGCTCCGCATTGGTGGTGTCAAAATAAACATCCACTACCGGTCCAATGATCTGAGCGATTTTTCCAACTACTTGAGACATGAGCTACAATTTAAATAGGCTTAAGCCTTTGTCTTAATTTGCGGGCAAAATTAGTCCATTTTATATTAACTGAAAGAAGCACGGCACAATTTTAATTTGGCTAATTTTGAACAGGTAACTAACATTGGGCGTTTCTAAAGCCAAATAAGTTCTAAAACACTGATAACTTGAAGGTTTACTATTCTATCGATGACTTTCAAAAACTGGAGAAAGCGGTGGTCACCACTGGCACTTTCGACGGAGTACACCATGGTCATCGAAAAATACTGGCTCAACTTAACCAAGTGGCCGCTGATATTGAGGGCGAAAGTGTCCTCCTCACTTTTTTCCCACATCCGCGCATGGTACTTCAACCAGATTTGGATTTAAAGCTCATCAATTCTCAAAACGAAAAAATTGAGCTTTTAAAATCTACCGGAATCGACCACCTTATAATACATCCCTTTACGACCGACTTCTCCCGCACTAGCTCCTTAGACTTTGTTCGGAATATTTTGGTCAATCAAATTGGAGCTAAAAAACTGGTAATTGGCTACGACCATCATTTTGGGCGTAACCGCGAAGGCAGCTTTGAGCACCTCAAAGAGTATGGTCCGCTCTATGGTTTTGATGTGGAAGAGATTTCGGCTCAAGATGTAGAAGACACCACGGTTAGCAGCACCAAAATTCGAAAAGCAATAGAAGAAGGCACTATTCAAATTGCCAATCAGTATTTAGGATACACCTTTCCGCTTACTGGAAAAGTAGTAGAAGGTGAAAAAATTGGCTCTAAACTTGGCTTCCCCACGGCTAATATCCGCGTAAGCGACAACCTGAAAATTGTACCGGCTAATGGAGTGTACGCTGTAAAAGTGAGCTTCCCAGCGCATAGCGAGCAAGAACCGGTTGATGGAATGTGTAATATTGGTATCCGACCCACTTTTGGAGGAAAGTTTCAGACTATAGAAGCGCACCTTTTTGACTTTAAGGCGGATCTCTACGGACAGGAGATCTGCATTCATTTTCACCAGCAGTTGCGAAAGGAAATGAAATTCAATGGCCCCGAACATTTAAAAGAACAGCTCCGTGCTGATGAAGCTACTGCTCGCGATATCCTTTCTTCTCTATAGCCTTTCGGCTGATGGGCAATCGCGGCTAAGGGATTTTCTCGAAGCCGAAGATCGAGCGGAAATGAAAAGCCTCGACCTTAGTCGCTGTAAGCTCGATAGTCTGCCCCAAGCTTTATCGGAATGCCATAATTTGGTAGAATTAGATCTTTCTAAAAACGATTTAAGCGAACTGCCAAGCTATTTCCAAGGCTTCACTAAGTTGGAGATTTTACACCTTTCTAAAAATCAATTTAAATCCATCCCAAGGATTTTAAAAGCTTGCCCGAATCTCAAGGAGCTCCATATCGATCAGAATCCGGTGGACAGCCTAAATAGCTATATCAATGGTTTCCAACAACTAGAATACTTAGACCTCTGGGATTGTGAGCTCAAATACATCAGCCTTGAGCTTTGTAAAAACCAAAGCTTAAAAAAACTCGATTTACGTCGCAACTTTGTTGGCACCCGAGATTTAGAGTGGCTTTATAAATGTTTAAAGGAAGTAGAAATAGAATCTACCTGGGGTTGCGATTGCGATTAAGAACGATAACCAAATCGATTAAGATCACGGTCGTTACTACGCCAATCTTTCCGCACTTTCACAAATAAATCTAGGAATACCTTCTTCTTGAAAAAAGCTTCCATTTTATGTCGTGCTCCAGTGCCGGTTTTCTTAATCATTTTACCACCTGCACCCACAATAATCCCTTTTTGGGTATTGCGCTCCACATAAATATTCGCGCGGATTCGAATGATTGTTTCCTCCTCTTTAAACTCCTCAACTTCTACCTCCACAGCGTATGGGATTTCCTTAGAGTAGTTTAATAATATTTGCTCTCGCACCATTTCTTCCACAAAAAAGCGCTCATTACGATCACTTAGATCTTCCTTATCGTAATAGGGTGGACTTTCTGGCAAAAGCTCCTTTAAGCGATCGAGCAGCATATCGGTATTAAAATTCTTAAGCGCCGACATGGGTAAAATTGCAGCATTCGGGAATTCAGAATGCCAAAAGCCTACTTCTTCTTCCAGCTTCTGCTGATCGATGGTATCAATTTTATTAAGGATAATGAAAACAGGCTCCTTTACCTTCTTTAGTTTTTCATAAACCTGCTCATCCTTTAAAGATCGAATACCAGGTTCAACTAGGTAAAGAAAGACATCCGCATCATCGAAGGCCGACTGCACGAAATCCATCATTCGCTCTTGTAAAGCGTAGGCAGGCTGGATTATTCCTGGCGTATCCGAAAATACAATCTGATAGTCATCCCCATTTAAAAGCCCCAATATTCGATGGCGGGTAGTTTGAGCCTTGGGAGTAATAATAGAAAGTTGCTCACCTAAGAGAGCATTTAAGAGGGTGGATTTCCCAACATTGGGATTCCCGATGATATTTACATAGCCTGCGCGGTGCTTCATTCTTTTTCTTTAACCTTAACCGCTATACCATAATTAATAAATTCCAAGGCTCGGTTATAATCCTTAATATCTCGGTAACCGATTAGATGTTCCTTAAAAGTAAAGACGATTGTCAAGTAATACTGTGTTTCCGAAATTTGTTTCTTTTCGAAAGATACATCTACAACTTTGGATAAAAATGGATCTAATAGCTCCACCTCCAAATCAAAAGGAGTTGTTGAGTTTATATCGAAACGAAATTCTGCTTCGTAGGGCAAAGGTAAGGCAGTATAAAATACTGGCGCTTCTTTATTTGCCGCACCTCTAAACACATTAAAGGTAGAACGCAAAATCTGAGCATCGCTAAGCTTTAATTCTAGATGGCGGTAAAACTCCCAATTGGAACTTTGACTCACCCGACTAAAGGCGTGTTTATTGAATACTCCATTATTACGCTTCACAGTTTCACTGGCCGTTACTGCATCATAAGCACTATCCGGTTCTAGCAAATAGGCATGGTACATTTTATTACGGAAAGCCCCGAAAAGCTCATAGGACTCGCGGGTGTTAATCTTTTTTCCAGCAAAGTCTAAATCGATACTTACCACTTTCTTAAAGCCATCTTGGGTAGGCGGATTATAAGGCAGGGTAAGGGTGTGGGTGCTTTTCTTATCGAGATCGAAAATTGCGGCTTGGCCACCTGAAAAGTCAGAAGGAAAATGATCTACTTCATAAAAATTACCAAGGTAAGGCCCGAGTAGCGTAAAATGGAATTTCCCTTCTTGATCCATAAAACCCATGGCCATGGCTCCAAATTGCTTGGTCAAAATAAAATCTTTGGCAAAGGGCCCCATTCGCTTCACCTTAAGCATCATGGGCATTACCGGATAATTACGCTGCTCGAAATAATCATAGTAAAACTTAGATAGTAAACTATAATGCATAAAATCCATGGGAGGCGCTAAAAGGTACTGGAATTGATTGATCACAAACTCATTTACCCCAGCATTAAGCTTCATTACCCCATCTACAATAGATAGACTGGTATCCTGGGCGAGGCTATCTACAAAATCCTGCAATTTTATAACATTTTCCATAACCCCATCTTGGGAGCTGGTGGTAGCGAATGAACGCACATCCATCAAATAATCCCAGAGATACTCATTTCCAAATTGTTGCACCAATTGCATCTGCGAGGACCAATAAACCCTTAGTCCAAAGGATAAGTTATCGAAGTTTTCGAATTCACTGTAATCGTAAATATCTCCTTTATAAAAAGTGGAAGCCACATAGCCGTACCAATCCTCATGTACTTCCCCTCGATCATAATCCATAACGTGGCGCCAATCCAGCTCAACAAAGGGATTAATCCCCATGCGAACATCCATCCCTCTAAACTGAGGCTCTGGACCCAAGCCCTTTGCCGAAAAGCGGTAGCTATTTCGAGCCCTTCCCATGCTATCTTCCACCTGAACCACCGGACTATGATGGTAAATCAAATCTCTATTCTTCCGAAAGGATATTTCTAAAATAGACTCATCTATCGAATACCGATCATTTAGCTTTACATACTCTGGTAGATGGACCCCTTCTAAGCGATAAACCACCTCTACAATACAACCGGGCTCTACGTTTTTTAAACGCATAACCGGTGCTGCAGTTGGAACGTGCAGCAAAGCCTTAGCATTGATAAGCAGTTCCGCCAAGTCACTTTTACTTGGTTCAAAAACCACTTTCCCATCCTTCCATACTCGATAGTCTAGGGTGGTAATTATACCTCCGTAAATGGAGGGGCAAATCAGCACTTTATTCTGATCGACCACCTTTTGCGAACCCATTTGAAAAGCATAATGTCGCTCTAGAGTTTCCCCTGATCGACCAGTATTAGTGCGGAAAAAATCGAAATGATCGCGACGAAAAAGAAAATGGGCAGAGTCCTTATACTCCTGATATTCTAAAACGTGTTGATAAGGATCATCATCCCAAGAAACAGTGCCGAAAATATAGGATTGTGCCTGGAGACCACCTACGGCCCCTAAAAGCATCAGCAGAAATGCGAAGCAATTCATTTTTGGTTTGGTTGGGTTAAACGCTAGGCAAATATAGAATCATCAGATTTTATATTATTTAAAATCGAAACAATTCACCAAACTAAAACCTGAGCAGGGTTGGCTAATAAAGTTTGTAAGGCGAAATAATACGGCAGCTCCTCTTTCGGGATATAGGCCTTCTTGATTAGAAGACTAAGCTTTAATTGATAAACACCCTTCTCTTTTCGCAACCACTCTGCATCTACCTTAAAGCAGGGATTATCCAAGATCTCAGGATTCAAGGTCATTTGCAATTCATGCTGGAGTGAATCGCGACCTTCGATTCGAAATTTCCACTCAGCTTTAAAGCCCATCGGAAGCGCAAAATCTCGATCGGGTGCTGGGGCGGCAATAATACTTTTGGCCTCATCTAGCTTTAGCTTAAGTTTTAAGGTGTCCTTTAATTTTAGGGATTCACTTTTGGAGACAATCAGCGAATCGTTCATTAGAGCATTCTGAGTTAATTGAAAATTGGTGAAACTTAATTGATCCACCGCCGAATCGCCCCTTAAATAAGCGGAAGCCAAAATAGAGCGAAACATGCCGTTTAAGTGAAGAGTGTCGCGGATTACATAACGATTTAGGCGTGGTTTAATCTGCACCTTATAATGATGACTAAAGCCATGCTTTTCTACCTCAAGGGGACTTAAGGCCGCCCATTCCGACTTCAGATCTTCACGATTAAAGAGTAAAGCATGGCCATCCTGAAAATCAGGTGGAACCTCGCCCGCTTTAAAAAACTGACCAAAATAAGGTCCGGGAAAGATAAAAGTCCAATCTTCATTCTCCGAGGACCGATATGCTAGTCCTCGCGCATAAGCTGGCCAAGGCGATGGATAGCTAGAATCTGGCTTCCCTACTCGCTTAGGATAATAAAGTGCCAAACGGTAATCCTTCTGAAAGTATCTCAACAAAGCTTCATAATGAGAGCATAGCAAACCATACTCTGTGAAAACAGGTGGAGAAACTGGCATATTTCGCAGATAAGCTTCAGAAGCCTTTTTCTGACTGCGGTAAATCATTTGCATGGCCTCTTCGAAATTGGGAACGCCATTTTCCTCAACAATTAAATCTAAATCCTCTTCTACGCGAATCCAACGATCCGCATAGGCACGAGACAATCGCCAACGCCCCTCGGCATGCGCTTGATTAGAGTTTAGATTAGTAGGTCGCTCATGAAAATAGCGCACCGGCCTTATCCAAGAGCCGAAATACTGCTGCAGTCCAAACTCCCTATCCAAAGAATTTTGATAGACCGCGTAATCCTGAAGGTCACCATTATAAAAGATACTCTCCAGAATACGGTCCCAAGATTTATTCTCTTCCCGGTCATAAACAAATACCTGATCCAGCCAATCAATATAAACCCCAGGTAATTCTGCTGGAGCAGTGCTTAAATTTAAATCGGGACTCAAAGCCCGGCAATTGCTTAGCTCGAAGCTGTAAAGCTTATTTTCAAAAACCCGCTTTTCTTCACTCAAGACACCTGGACTGGCCGAATATTGCAAAGGATAAGCCGATACAATTTTTATGCGCTGCACCGAACGAGCAATTGGGAAGCTTTGATGAAAGTCGAGATGATAAGGCATTGGCACTCCTTTCAGGCTAATCATTAGCTCTACAATATGCCCGGGCTTAAGTTCCGGAAAGCTTAAGCTGAAGGCATATAGTTTACCAGAATGGGGATCGGCAGATAGAGTATCTAAATACTTTTCACGAATACTGCTTGCCCTTGCTTCGTAAAGCAGAATGTCATCTTCCCAAATCCGAAAGTCGATATCTTCTAAAAGCTGGTAATTGGGTAGTTGAAAAAGCAAAACTGACCAATTATTGATGGCCGCTTGGTTAGGGTATTGAAAGCGGGCATAATGCTTATACTGCTCGCCATTGCTGTTGCTATTGGCACTAAAATACTCTCGTAACACAATATTTTCTACCGCTGTAAAACCCTCATAACTGTAGTCGAATAAGGGTTTGGGCCAATCGCGCCAATTTTTCTCCCAGTACTCCGCACTAAACTCCCTTTGACCAGCGAGGTTTCCGAGGAAAATAAAGCAAGCAATGAGGGCAGAGAGTTTCTTTGGCATGGCTCTAAAATAATAGTTTTAAATAATCCTTGGTCAGTTTTTAAAAAGCTTTTATATTTGCCGCCCCAATCAGGGAAACATATCGCGGGGTGGAGCAGTTGGTAGCTCGTTGGGCTCATAACCCAAAGGTCGTCAGTTCGAGTCTGGCCCCCGCTACTAAGTGAAAAGGCTGAGGATATTTCCTCGGCCTTTTTTATTTTAGATTGAAAATAGAAATTCATGCACAAGTCCGGCTACGTTAATATTATTGGTAATCCCAACGTGGGTAAATCCACTTTGATGAACTCCTTCCTTGGGGAGGATCTTTCTATCACCACACCTAAGGCGCAAACCACAAGGCATAGGATTTTGGGATTGCTCAATAGTG
>CATMQD010000038.1 GCA_950073045.1 uncultured Flavobacteriales bacterium
AATTTCCCAGGTTCACCCTCATCGTCCCATTTAGTAACCTTTGCACGATCTTCAAACCATTTATCCTTTCCGTTAAAGCAATGGAATTTTAACTCCACATGATAATAGGCCGAGCTCCTGTCCTTTTTAAACTCGGCAAATTTTTCCTGCATTAATTGCAGATAAGATTCTTCCAAGCGAGGTAGAAATTCACTACCCTTTACGGGACCATAATTACTGGGATCCAGTCCAATATGCTTATAAAAGGTAAGATCGCCATCCATAAACCCACTTACCAAATCAAAACGAAAAATAGCAGATTGAGCTGCTTTAAGCGATTCCTCCAACACAAAGGAATTTCGTTTGAGTTCATTCCGATTTTCAATAAGCTCAATAATAGTAGAGCTCTGATTAGCAAGGGTTTCCAAAAGTTGATCTGAGTAGTAATCAGGCACACCGTAAGGGAATAAAATAAAACAGCTGCCCTGATAGGTGTGATTGTAATTTATTCCAACTGCCTTTAACTCAAAATCTGGTAAATAGCTTTTTATGAGTTTTACTTGACTTTCACTTACAAAGCTCATTTTTTCCATTAAAGCATCATCGAAATGTAAAACCTCTGGAACAGATAGCGCTTTTCGAGTGGATTGTCTTGATGGGATTAAGGTGTGACTCTCTTCCTTGTCGGTGAAAAATTTAAAAATTGAAGCATAGGATTCGGGACGTTCAATATTGGAGAATCTGAAAAATTCACCTTCATGATTATCAGCAATTTGAATAGTACCGCAAATAACTTCTTGGTCAAACCAATCAAACATAGTTCGACTAAGGGTTTTGTAAACCGAGTCTACATCACTTATATTCAGGAGTTTAGTTCCAGTTTGCGCTAAGTCGTAAAATATTTTCTTTTGTCTTTTTTCAAGTTCTTGAAGTTTAACAAGCTCTGTTACAACACGAACAATCCCAAGGGCTTTAAAGGTATTTTGGGCACTATCTAATTCTGCTAAAACATGACAGTCAAGCCAAATTTCGTGACCGTCTTCCGTTATTTTATTCCATAAAATACGCCCATCTTTTCCTTCTTCTACAATTCCCTTATAAATGCTAAATATTTCCGAATGATAATCCTTACCGGTAAAGTACAGCAGCTCTTTTAGATTTTTTGGGAGATCATTCTTAGAATTTAGCCCTAATACAGCAGGAAGATTATCGGAAAAAGACAATTCACCTGTTTCCATGCTAAATGACCAATCACCTACTTGAGCAAGTTTTTGTGCCTGTTTTAGTTTTTTATTGGTTTCCCTTAAACTCTCTTTAGCGAGCTGCCTTTCGGTAATGTCTTGAGAGAATACATTAACACCAACAATCTCCCTGTCAGGGCTATAGGTGGGGTAGATACTCTGGGAATGGAAAGTATCTTTACCAGTTACCGGGTGCATAAACTGTTCGATGTAGGTTTCGGTATGACCGTTTAAGGCTTTTTGATAACGCTTATTCCATTTTTGCTGACTTTCTTCCTTTAAAAATGGAACCTTGTCCATTGCCTCTCCGATTTCTAGGTCATAATTAAAGTTGTTTTTAATGCTGCGCTTGAAATTGTCATTCAGAGAAAGCAACTTAAAATCCCTATCAATCGCCCATATAATATGAGGATTACTGTTTAAAATATTGAAAAGGCTACTTTCAGATTCCTTAAGGGCTTGCTCGGTAATCTTCAAATCTGTAATATCTGTTCGGAGCGCTATAAACTCCATGATATCGCCCTTCTCGTTTTTTCGAGGGATTATTGTAGTGGCTAACCAATAGAGCTCACCATCTTTATGTCGATTACATATATTTCCCTTCCAAACATCTCCAGCTAAAACAGTATCCCATAAGTCCTTAAAAAAAGCTTGATCATGTTGTCCAGAATTCAAAAGTCTGGTGGAGCTACCTTTTAGCTCTTCGAGGCTGTATCCACTAAAGCGACAGAAATTTTTATTTGCAAATTTCACATTGCCATCAATATCTGTTACAACTACCATATTATGCTGGTCAATGGCAAACTGATGCGTTTGAAGTTCTTCTAATACCTTAAGATTATTCTGATTAGAAAGCTCAAGCATTCTATAGGTTTCCAGCTCTTCACTAATGTCGCGAGCAATTCCTTGAATAAACTGAACACGACCGGTTTCCGGGTCTTCCACCGGAATAAGGTAAAGCTCGTAGGGCTTAATTTGCCCTGATTTAGTTTTTAACTCAAAAGGACGAAATACTCGTGTTTGCCTTTGTTTTAAAAATTGCCCAAAATCTAGATTGGCCAACACATTTAAAGATTTATCGCTTAAGAATTTGCGATAGTCCGAAACTATTACTTCTTTTTCATCATAACCTAGGTGTTGCTTTACCTGCGGACATACGTATTCAATTTTATCCAAAGTGCTAGAGTAGAAGAAGAGGTCTGGAGCACTTTCTACTAAAGCCCGATATCGTTGTTTTTCAAGCTCCAACTCCCTCTTTTGAGTCTCGTAGTATTCCATGCTAACAATCATACCCATCAGGTAGCGTATACCATTACTTTCGTAAGTGCTGAAACTCACATTGCAAGGCAAGATATTTTCGTCTTTAGTTTTGAAATGAACTCTTTGATTTCTTAACCTTCCATTTGTTGGTATTCGACTAAGAACAAGCTGCCTTTCTTCCGCTAAAGGCCAAAGTCCGATGTCCACTGTAGATTTCCCTACACATTCCTCACTTTTCCAACCAAAAATTCGAGAGAATGCAGAGTTATTAGCTTGTATTTTACCGTCATCAAAACGAGTCAGTAATATACTTTCAGGGCTCGCTTCGAAAATGGAGCGATATCTTTTTTCACTCTCACCCTTCCCTTTTAATAATATGAGTCGGTTAATACTAAAAAGAAGCGATCGCTCAAAGTGAAAGCTATTTAGGTCCTTAGTGTAAATGTAGTCAAGTGTGTCAAGCGTTTTGCCTTGCTCCATTTTATCAATATCAGACCCAAATACAATTACATCCTGTTTAGGGAAATTGGAGTAAATATGGTCTAAAAGCAGATTACCTCTAAATTCAATTTCAAGGTTTAATATCAGCAGGTCAAAACTCTCCTTTTGAATGTGTTTAAGTGCCGAACTTGCATTGGAGGTCTGAACTATGTCTAGTTTATAGTTTGTCTTTTTCTTCAAACATGCCGAAATGGAGTCTCCTTCAGATGGATTTTTGTAAATGTTCAAGATGCGGAAAGAGTGGCTCATGTTTGCTTAGGCAATATGTTAACAGAAATGTACGTAAAACAAGCCTAGAGAAATATGACCTTTATTCGCTTTTTAATCGGTTTCAGAAATTTGGGTTTAGATATTCGATTTACTGATGTAAATGATCACCAAAAATCAATCTCAGGGATTCGAAAATTGTAAGTATTGAATTCATCTGCCATTCCTTTCAATGGCAACAGGCAATGATTCAACCATTTTTAAGTGTTGGGAAATTTAGCTTAGGTGCGAATATTAAGCAATGATATTCATCATGAATTTATGTGATTGATAAACAGCAATTTGGTTGATAGTTCTTGAGGTGTAATGGAGGATAATAATTGATAAAGTGGACTCTAAATCCAGAATTAGGCACTAATTTAGCAGAGCAAATTAACTCAAATCATGAAGAAGATCCTTATAGCCAATCGCGGCGAAATTGCCTTGCGCATCATGAAGTCGGCTCGCGAAATGGGCATCAAAACGGTAGCAGTTTACTCTGATGCTGATCGAAATTCTCCTCACGTTAAATATGCTGATGAAGCGGTGCACCTCGGCCCCCCTCCCTCGGCTCAATCCTACCTTTTAGGGGATAAAATTATTGCCGCATGTAAAGAACTTGGCGTTGATGCAATTCACCCAGGTTATGGTTTTCTAAGTGAAAACGGAGCTTTTGCCCAAGCGGTAGAAGATGCAGGTTTAATATTTATAGGGCCTAAAGCTCACTCCATGAAGGTGATGGGCGATAAGCTAGCCGCTAAAGAGGCGGCGCGCGAATTTAATATTCCCCTTGTGCCAGGAACTGAAGGCGCAATCGAAGACCCCGAAGAGGCAATTAAAATATCTAAGGAAATTGGCTTCCCCGTTTTAATTAAGGCTTCTGCTGGCGGCGGCGGTAAAGGAATGCGCGTGGTTGAGAAGGAAGAAGAGCTTGCCGAGCAAATTGAGAGTGCAATTTCAGAAGCGAAGAGTGCTTTTGGTAATGGCGCTGTATTTATAGAAAAGTATGTCGGCTCCCCACGCCATATCGAAGTGCAGGTATTATGTGATTCCCATGGCAACATGGTGCACTTGTTCGAACGTGAATGTTCCGTTCAACGTCGTCACCAAAAAGTAATTGAAGAAGCACCTTCTGCAATCTTAAGCCCTGAGCTTCGTGAAGAAATGGGGCAAAAGGCAGTAGATGTAGCGCGCTCTTGCGATTATCTTGGAGCAGGAACAGTGGAGTTCATTATGGACGAACAGCATAATTTCTACTTTATGGAGATGAACACTCGTCTTCAGGTAGAGCACCCGGTAACCGAAATGATTACTGGTGTTGATTTGGTAAAAGAGCAAATTCGTGTTGCCCGAGGTGAAGAAATCAGCTTTAAGCAAGAAGACCTTAAAATTCACGGGCATTCAATAGAGGTGCGGGTTTATGCCGAAAATGCACGCGAGAACTTTATGCCAGATATTGGAAATCTACGAGTTTATAAAAGGCCTCATGGCGTGGGCGTTCGCGTAGATGATGGTTTTGAAGAAGGAATGGATATTCCAATTTACTATGATCCAATGATCTCTAAATTGGTGACCTATGGTAAAGATCGTGAGGAAGCTCGTTTGAGAATGATTCGTGCTATTGAAGACTATAAAATTGTAGGTTTAAGCACTACAATGGAGTTTGCACGTTTTGTAATGGAGCATGAGTCCTTCATTTCTGGCGATTTCGACACCCATTTTGTTAAGAAACACTTCAGCCCTGAGCTATTAGATGCTCAAGAAAAAAATGATGAAGATGTTGCAAGCACAATTGTGGCTAAATTAGTGGCCGACGCCAATAAGAAGGCCGAAGTTTTGGAAAATGGGTCTAGTACCCGCAGTAACTGGAAGATTAAACGCACATGATAAAGAGGCTTAATGCCATTTTAGCTTTAGTATTACTAAATACCGGACTTGTTTGGGCACAACCAGACAAGTCCGGTCAATTAAAGGATAGCATTGTACAATATGCCGCAATGAACCGCACCGATATTATGGATGCGATTATTGTAGATGGTGATACAATTCCTATCTTAATTTTAGATGAAGTGCTTTTGGTGGATAAACCCACCTTCGATTCTCGAGAAGCTCGTCGTCGATATTATATCTTAAAAAGAAAGGTGATGAAAG
The DNA here is from genome assembly GCA_950073045.1 of uncultured Flavobacteriales bacterium. Lineage (GTDB taxonomy): Bacteria > Bacteroidota > Bacteroidia > Flavobacteriales > Schleiferiaceae > Croceimicrobium. Next base: position 5,379 of record CATMQD010000038.1, read on the forward strand.
TTTATCCTTATGCTGTAATTGCTGGGAACAAACTGGATAGCCTAAACCTTCTCCTCGAAGGAAAAAATCGCTGGCAGCGTAAAAAACTAATCAAAGAATTTCAAGATTATATTCGAGAGGATTTTGAGGAGGAAATCGTAAAGCTTACTCATAGTGAGGGGCAAATCCTATCCAAACTGGTTTCTCGCGAAACTGGAATGACCACCTATGAGCTTATTTCCGAATACCGCAGTGGTTGGAATGCCTTCTGGTGGAACACCGTTGCCTATTTTAATCATATCGATTTAAAAACTCCTTACCAACCTAAGGAAGATGAGGAGGATAAATTGATTGAAGGAATTCTTCAAAGAGCATTTATCCAAGGTTATTTAAAAGAAAGGGTACCGATTACAAGCTTGGGTGATTAAGCTATTGAAACCCAATTTTTCGCAATTGCGAATCCAATTAAAAAACCGGTTCCAATTGAATAGAAAAATATGCTAATCAAATTAATGAGGATGGTATCCAAAATAGATCGGCCCCAAGACTTTCCTAGAAAATCTTTATAAAACCAAGCGTAATATACAATGCTTAAGAGCATGTATAATAATGACAAAAAGACTTCAATGTAAAGCTGGTAACCCAGCAGGAGAATAAGTGAAAAGATGTTTACAACAGAAGTGTAGTAGGTGTTGAAAACGATATGCTCAGCATAATTAAGTCGTCGCTTAACATTGAATAAATAGCTGAAAAAGCTAACAAAAGGAATGTATAACCAGATGAGGATATTGAAATTATCCTTAAATAAAGTGTATATTTTCAGGGATAAATCCTGGACCTTAGCCTCTTTATCTGTTTCTAACTGAACTTCCGTTTCATTCATTCCCAGTCTAAGGCCTTCCTCGAAATCGCTTCTTATTTCCGAACTCTTTACGATGATTAATAAAATGGCGGTGCTTATTAACAGCAAGCGAAAAGGGGAGAAGTAGCGCAATCGTCCCTTGGAGAGATAGTCGAGGGTGCTTTTACCAGGACGGCTTAACAGGGATTTTAAAGTAAATAGCACACCAAACTCAAAATTAAAGGCATCGAGCAGGGAGCTTCCTAAATTGCGAAGATCATAGCGGCGAACTTCTCTTTCGTTTTTTACTAAGAACTTGGGGTTTTGCGACATGTTGGTTGCTTATAACTCAAATATAGCGCGCAATTTGCTTATTCTAGAAATAATTTTGCAAGCTCATCTGGAATTCGTTTCGGACGCATAGTTTCGGCATCCAGCATAATCCAATTACTTAAACAAGAACAAATTAATTCTTCACCTCTACGAATTTCTACTCTTCTCATACTGCTTAAACCGCGCATTTCCTCTACCCAAGTAATAAGGCGAAGTTCATCATTTTCGAAGGCCGGTTTAAAGTATTCGATTTCGTGTTTGCGAACAACCCAAAAAACGCCGGTATCGCGGCCAGCCCTTTTAAACCAGTGCATTCCTGCGGTTTCCTGTACCCATTGTAGATACACTACATTATTTACGTGCTTCAGGTCATCAAGGTGTTTAGCTTCTACCTTTAGCTTTCTTTCGTAGCTGTTCATGCTTAGATTCTTAGGTCTTCAATATCAAAAAAGTGCCTTTCTAAAAAGACTTGTAATAGCCTTGCTTTTTTGAGTCTATTTACCTCACAAAGCTACATTGATATTCCTTTTTAGGCGGAACCTTGTAAAGCGCTCTTTCCTATGTACCTTTGCCCTCTATTTCTGTATTTTATGAAGATTGTAATTGCCGGTGCCGGCGCAGTGGGGACCCACTTGGCGACATGGCTTTCGAGCGAGTCACATGACATTACTATTATTGATCACGACCCGGATTGCTTGCAGTCGGTGGATCAAAATATAGATGCCATTGCGATTTCCGGTGAGGTAACGGATTTTTCCATTCTGCAAAAGTCGAAGGTAGAAGAAGCCGATCTCTTTATTTCAGTTACTTCCGTAGAGGAAGCGAATATCCTTAGTGCTATTTATGCTAAGCGCTTGGGCGCGAAAAAGACAATCGCCCGTATTAGTCAGATGCAGTACCTAACGGATGACCATATTTTGAACATTCGTGATTTAGGTATAGATGAGTTAATCTCTCCAGAATCCTTGGCCGCTCGGGAAGTACGTCACCTTATAAATACTAATGCCGCATCAGAATCTATTGAGTTTGAGAACGGTAAAATCAATTTATTGGGATTAGATATCCAAGAGGATGCGACCATCGTTGGTAAAACCATGGCCCAAATTGCGGAGCTTAGCCCTAAGCGAGATTATATTGTGGTAGCAATTCGCCGAGAGCAGCAAACCATTATCCCAAAAGGAGATACTGTTGTAGAAGCTAATGATCACCTTTTTGTGATTACCCATGCCAATGGTATGGAGCAGGTTTTAGAGGTTACCGGACGAAGAAAAATTCAGATCGACGATATAATGATTATCGGTGGAAGCCGCACGGGAAGACACCTAGCACGTAAGCTTAGTAGAAATTTCCACGTGAAATTGGTAGAACAAAATCCTGAAAAAGCAGAAGAGATAGCTAGTGCCCATCCGGAGATTTTAGTTTTAAACTTCGATGGTACCGACGTTGAAAAATTAGAAGAGGAAGGTTTAAAGAACACCGATGCTTTGGTTGCCGTAACCGGAAACTCAGAAACCAATGTTTTAACCTGCTTAGTGGCTAAGGACCGTGGCGTAAAGAAAACCATTGCCATGGTTGAGAATATTGAATACCTCTCTTTAACCCAAAGTATTGGGATTGATAGCTTGATAAACAAGAAATTAGCAGCAGCGAATTTCATATATCGTTATATCCGCCGTGGTGATTTCGTAACCCTCTCCACCATTCATGGCATCGACTCTGAGGTTATGGAGTTTAATGTTACCAGCCAATGCGATGTTACCGAAAAAGCTATCCGTCAGCTAAATCTACCCAAAGGTGCCTTAATCGGAGGTATCATTCGAAATAACGAAGGCCTTATTCCTAATGGAGATTTTATTATTCGTCCGGGCGATAAAGTTGTAGTTTTCGCTAAATCAGAATGTGCTAAAAAAGTTAGTCGCTACTTTCGTTAATAATGCATCTCTTTAACCCTCGAATGATCGCCGCCCTTATTGGCACTTTACTAGGTATTGTGGCTGGTATGATGCTGCTCACTGTTTTTGTGGCCTTATACTATGGCGAGGATTGGCAAAGTTTGTTACTCTCAAGTGGAATTACTTTTACCACGGGAATCCTGCTATACTCCGCCAATTTTAATAATACCAATAAAGAAGTACGCAAGCGCGATGGATTCCTCATTGTAGCTTTAGGCTGGGTGGCGATGTCTATAATGGGAAGCTTGCCTTATGCTTTAACGGGATCAATCGACAGTATTGTAGATGCCATTTTTGAAACAGTAAGCGGCTTTACAACTACCGGAGCCACAATTCTAACCGATATTGAAGGTCAAGATCGTTCGATTTTATTTTGGCGAAGTATGACCCATTGGATTGGCGGAATGGGAATTATCGTGCTTACCGTTGCCATATTGCCACTTTTAGGGGTTGGTGGAATGCAGCTATTTGTAGCTGAAGCCCCTGGTGTAACCCCTGATAAACTACACCCAAGAATTACAGGAACGGCCAAGCGATTGTGGCTAATCTATTTTGCCCTAACTCTAGCCGAAGCTATCGCCCTCTACTTTGCAGGTATGGGCTGGTTTGATGCTATTAATCACGCCATGGCCACTATGGCCACCGGAGGGTTCTCCACTAAAAATGCCAGTATCGCAGCCTTCGACTCCGAAGCCATTCACTACATCATAATGCTGGTTATGTTCTTTGCAGGGGTAAACTTTACCTTGTTGTTTTTTGGCTTCACCGGCAAACTTAAGAACCTATGGAATAATGAGGAGTTTCGTGTTTATTTATGGAATACTCTGATATTTAGTTTGGTAGTAGCAGTAGTGTTGATCATTTTCCAAGATTACAATATCGAAGAAGGATTAAGAGGCGCTTTCTTTACGGTTATTTCCATAATGACCTCCACAGGCTTTATAACTGAGAATTACCTTTTATGGCCTAACTTCCTGATCTTCTTGATTTTCGTACTATTCTTTTCCGGCGGATCTACCGGAAGTACGGCAGGTGGAATTAAGGTAATGCGCCATATTATTTTAATAAAGAATTCATTTCTAGAACTTAAGCGACAAATTCACCCCAATGCCATTATTCCGGTACGCTTTAATAAAAAAGCAGTACCTCAAAATATAACCAATACGGTAGCAGCCTTCGTGCTCATTTGGCTCATTGTGCTTTTTATAGGTTCATTCGTAATGTCGATGTTTGGCCTCGATTTTATGTCGGCTGTTGGCTCGGTTACCGCTACCCTTGGAAATATAGGCCCTGGTTTAGGTTCAGTTGGACCAGTTGATAATTTTGCGCACATCCCAACGGGTGGAAAGCTTTTCCTCAGTTTCCTAATGTTGTTAGGTCGATTGGAATTGTTTACAGTCCTTATTCTATTTATGCCTTATTTCTGGCAACGTCGTTAAAATTCAAAATAGAATTTTAGGTCAAGGACCAAAAGGTAAAGCCCATTAAACGCCATTCCATAAGCCAGGCCCTGCCAAGCAGCTTTTTGTATTTCTTTTTTGGCCTTTCGGCTGAAGGTTAACATTAGTAAGGAAACTGCTAAGTAGATCAAGTCGAGTCCCAAATTCCATTCGAATACATTGTTTAAATGCTCTTCGTAGAAGTCACTGACTAAGTAAGTCTTAAACTGATGATGGACAATCCAATGGTAAACTAGACTATTTATAAGCGCCCAAGCGATAAACATAGAAGAGGCAAACTGTAGACTTTGCTTTTTTTGAAAGGCGCAAACAATTGCTAAGAGCAGATTTAAACCTATCAACAATAGAAAGCCCTTTAGGTGTTGATCCATTGACGCTTAATTAGTCAAGAAGGCCCATAAGTGCATCAAAGAAATCGAGGTTTTCTCTTTTTTTCTTGAGCACAATCATCGGAATTCGGCGATTTAGCCTCACCATCTCCTTGGCAAAGGAACCCATTAAAACAGAGGCCGAAGCAGTGCGACCTTTTGATGAGAGTACAATTAAATCACTGCCAAAGTGTTCTGCTAGGAATAGGGCATGGGCCGGCGCTTCGCCACGATTTTCAATTTGCTCGCAAGACCAATTGGTAGGTAAATCAAGCCTTTTCTTATATTCAATCCACTCTTTTTTTGCCCGATCCTTTAAGTCATTACGGAGCTCCCTTTCTGCTTCTGCAGATTTTAAATAGCCCCGCGCTGGACTGTAAAAATGGAGGCAACGAACTTCGGCATTACAATGCTCCGAAAGTTCACGACTAAAGTTTACGGAGCTTTCACCCGTTTCACTAAAATCAAGCGGTAAGTAAATCTCGTTTATCTCTTGGTTACTGGTTTCAGGAATCAATAATACCGAGCATGGGCCTTGTTCGGCTAAGCGAGCACCCATTAGCTGATGATCACGATCTGAATTCCGACGGCCTAAAATCAAAAGGTCTATATCTTTAATATGACATTGCCTAAGGATATTCTCAAAGGGATCGCCCTCTACAAGTACGGTTTGCACTCGGTAGTCATGTTTGTCGCCAAAGGCATAAGCATGTAATTCGGTAAGATATTTTTCTAATTGCTCCTCTTTAGGTGGTAAGAGCTCCTTGTACTTTTCTTGTAAATCCTTCGGTAAACTTAAGTCCGGACTAACATGCACTAGAAATAATTGCTCTACCCTTAAATAAGATAGGAGGTAGGCACTGTATTTTAAAATGAGATCGTCATGCAACTCACCTTCAAGTGCAATCATTACTCGGCTATATGGGGCCCGGCTTTTCATGATTATAGAATTCCGCGGATAAGGAAAAGAGCCGCAAAAGCAATGATAGCGTATAGTTCTGGGAATACGGCTAAAATTAGGGTACGACCAAAAACATCGTTTCCGCTGCCAATAGCATCAATCCCACTGGCACAAACTCGGCCTTGGTATATTCCAGAGAAGAGTCCGGCTAGGCCTAAAGCGATACCTCCACCTAAAATTCCAGCGCCTTGCAATAGGGTCATTTCTGGTCCAACAAACTCCTGTAGAATGAAGAAGCCAGCAAATCCATATAATCCCTGGGTGCCCGGTAAGGCACTTAATACGATAAATGAGCCGAAGGCATCAGGACGTTTTTTAACTGCTCCAACAGTAGCCATTGCGCCTGCTGCAGTGCCCATTATGCTGCCTGTTCCAGCTAAGGCAATTAAAATTCCAAAGCCAACAAAGGCCAAAATTAATGCGAGATTTACTGTTTCCATGATATTTAGTTTAAAGGTTTAGATCGTTTAAATGCTTTGAAGGCCTTTCCGCCTCCTTCGAATTGAGCGTTATTGTAAAATTCTACGAAAGTGAGTCGCAATGGATGAATGAATGATCCTAAAGCGGCCAAAACAAAGTTTAGACTATGACCAAATAGGAGGAAAGCACCAGCGCCAATCCAGGTCCACCAATTTTCGGAAACCATATCCATGCCTATACGATTTACCACCAGCCCTAATACGGCCGAAGTAACGCCTAAGGCAAACAATCGCACGTAGGATAAAACGTCTCCCAAGAGCCCCGTGAAAATGAAAAAGAGAGGAAGAATACTGCTTCCCATGCGTACTAAAACTCCCTGACTTAAATCGTGAAAAAGCATTATTAACACAATTCCCAGTATTAAAGTAAAGCTTAGAATGTTTGTTTCTAAACCACTTAATTTCAAGGTTTCCGACATGAACATAGCTACTACGGAGATCACAATAAGTAATTTGCCCCATAGAGAAATGGACTCTTTAAAACCATTGTAATACCACTCCTTAGCGATAGCCAGTATAATTCCAATTAAAATTTGAAAAACCCCAATTAAAAGGGCCACATTAAAGGCATTGAAGAAGAAGCTGCTATCATCGGGGATAATCACCAATTCGCCTAAGCTGGCAATCCAGGCTGTATCCGATTCTACACTTAAGGGAATTCCGAATAAACTGCCACTTTTTATTAAGCCCATTATGGTGGTACTGATTCCTAATATCCCAACCAGAGCAGCCAGGGCTCGCTGTTTTTTCAAGAAAGTAAACCATCCTATAATTACCGCTATGGTCATAAGAGCGCCATATCCTGCGTCGCCCAAACAATAGGCGAATAAAATCGGATAAAAGACTGCTATTAAAGGAGTTAGGTCAAATTCATAGTAATGGGGAAGCTGAAAAATTTTGGTAATTGGCTCAAACAGCTTGCTATAACTACTATTACGAAGCTCAACAGGAATATTATCAGATTTATCAGGCTCTTGCAATCGAAAGGCAATGGCCAGCTTTAAAGCTGATTGGCGAAATGCTTCAGATTTGCCTTTTGGAATCCAAGCTTGTAAGTGTTGTAGCGGGCTCTCTGCTATTTCCTTCCAAAGGGATTGCCCTTCATTAAACTCCCATTGTTCTGCAATCTGCATGGCTTCTGCCTCTAATTCCGCTTTAGCCATTTTAAAGCTATAAATCAGACTTAGCAGTGCATTGCCATTACGACTAAGTTCAATTTCGATATTGAGAAGGTCGGTAGGCTGCAAGTCAGGAATGGTCTCGGCTTCCAAATTTATTTTCTCTAAATCTTCAGCCTTTCCTATTGCACAGAAATAGTATTCTTTATCCGTTTTGTTAATCAGGTAAACCTGATTTTGATGGAGCTTTAAATCCCGCTCATCCCCACAGTATAGGCGTATTTCAAGATCTCGACTTTGTAATTCATTCCAAACTTGTAGGTCAAAACCTTGCCAAGTTTTCCAAAATTTAAGTGCAGAATCATATTGCTCCTTAGCATTTTTCCAATGCGCCCATTCTTCCTGCAGGTTTTTAAGCTTTGGCAGGAGAGGAGCTTCAATTTTTTGCGCTTCAAACTGATGCTCTTCGAGTACTTGTTTATCAAGCCAGGCTTTAGATTCAATCCATTCTTTCCATTCCGCATCATTGCTTAAACTCCGCTCCAATCCTAGGTCCTCCAGATGTAAAAGGCCAATTTCTTGTAATTGGGCAGTTAGCTTCTGTTTTTCCTCCGCGCGGATTAAAAGGTCCACTTTGTACATTGGACTTTTCATAAGCCTTGACTTTTACGGTTTTTAGCAATTTTCTTTGCGGCAGTAGAGATGTTCTCTTTGTCTTCTAGAAATCGTTTTATCTTTCTGATACCTTCCTCTAATTCAGGAATTTGTACTTTCTCGTATAAATTTACTTTTTGAGTGGTTTTCTTCCTTGCATTTTCTAAAGTGTCTAATTCCTTCTTTAAAAAATCGAGCTTTAGCTTTAAACGAATCAGTTCCATCAAGGCTTCTAAAGCGGCAGGCATCCAAGCGGGTTCGTAGAGCGGATTAAGTTGTAGTTCTGCGAAATGCACCTTCGCTAGTCGCTCTACTTTAGAACCGGCAATATTCACAGTTTCTCGTTCTAAATGCTTTACTCTCAAAACAGAGGGTAAATCGTTCCAAATGTTTTCAAAGCCTTCAAGTCTTTCTTTTTCCACCAAATATTCCTGCTTCAATTTCTTAAGTGCAGGTTTTTGCTGGCTTATTACTTGCCGTAAAGCAGTTTCCTTGCGCATAAGAACGGGTAGGGCCTTCCGGCGTACATTTAGTTGTTTCCGAAATTCCTGAATGGTGCTCTTATTATAGGATATCGCGCGGCTCATGCTGTTTTTTCTGGCCAGTACTTATCAATTAAGTTCTGACGGATTCCTAATTCAAAAACTTCAAAATAGCGACTCATCAGGCGCCAGCCGCGGTCTAGCATTTCATCGGTGCCAATATTTAGCTGAACGTCCAATAGCTCACGAGTATAGGCTTCGGCGAATTTTAAAACCCGGAGGTCGTATTCATTAAGGTCGAAACCGTTTTCCTTTTTACTCCGTGCCTCTGATGCATCGGCATAAAGCCGCACTAGGGCATTCATTACTTGTGGATGATCTTCTCTGGTTTTAGTGCCAATCACATTTTGCTTTAATCGAGATAAGCTCCTAAAGGGATCAATAATCGTAAGTCCAGTTTCTGGATCTTTCTTTAAATAGAGCTGTCCCTCAGTGATATACCCTGTATTATCGGGGATAGCATGGGTTATATCGCCATCATTAAGAGTGGTTACAGCTACAATAGTGATGGAACCTCCTTCTTTAAATTGTACGGCCTTTTCGTAAATCCGAGCTAAATCTGAGTATAAAGATCCCGGCATTGCATCTTTACTTGGGATTTGATCCATCTTATTACTCACAATCGCGAGGGCATCGGCATAAAGCGTCATGTCAGTTAGCAATACCAAGACTTTCTCCTGTCTTTCAACTGCAAAATATTCTGCAGTAGTACAAACCAAATCCGGTATCAATAGGCGCTCTAGGGGTGGATCTTCACTAGTATTGATATAGCTTACAATCTTATCACCAGCGCCGCTAGCTTCAAACTTTTGTTGAAACATTAGGAAGTCATCATGACTAATACCCATGCCTCCAAGCACAATGCGGTCCGAATCTGCCCGCAAGGCTACCTCGGCTAAAATTCGATTATAAGGCTGATCAGGATCGGCAAAGAATGGAATCTTTTGTCCTGTAACTAAAGTATTATTAAGATCGATACCGGCAATTCCAGTGGCCAAAAGCTCGGAAGGCAATTGTCGACGTACGGGGTTTACGGTTTGCCCCTTAACATCTCTTTCATCTCCTTGAACCTCGTCTCTACCATCGATCGCCTTTCCAAAGGCATTGAAGTATCTGCCTGCCAGTAAAGGACTTAGAGTAAGGTGAGGGGCTTTACCTGAAAAGACCACCTGAGCATTGGTACCTAAACCTTCGGTACCGGAGAAAATCTGTAGGGTTACATTTTTACCTTCTACCCGAATTACCTGGGCACTCCGGCCATCAACCCAAGCCAGTTCATCGTATTGTACACCGCCAGCCTCCAAGGTGCAGGTGGCCTTGGTAAGTGCTTTAATTTGTGTGTAGATCGGTTGAAAAGCGCTCGCAATCATGCTTCGGTATTTTGAAGGTTAGTGCTGAAAACAGAATCTAATTCCTGATTAAATTTTTGGAAATCATCAGAATCGAAATCGCTGTAATTCATTTGTTTAAAGAGGTTAATCAGTTTCTTGTAAAAAGAACTTACCTCGCTAAAATCATCGAATTCCTGTTCCCGATCGCAGATTTGTAATACCCGATTTAGCATGAAGGACTGTCTTTCAATGCTAGAGTTCATATCAGTATCATCAAAGGAATCTTGTTGAATGAATGCGAAATCAATCAATTCACTTTTCCAAAAATCACGGTGATAATCTAAGGGCACAGAATCATCTCCTAAAATGGATATTTGATCACGGGCCTCTATTCCTTTAGCCAGGATGTTTTTGGCTTTCAATACTTTATCGGTCCAGCCCTTTTCGATTTGCTCTTCAGTAAAGGCTTGAAATTCTTCATAATCGAGATAGCGACTATAGGAGAGTAGAGGATCAATTGCTGGGTATCTCTTCGCATCAGCGCGCTTCTGTGAAAGCGCATAAAAACAACGCGCTACCTTAGAGGTGGATTCGGTTACTGGCTCTTTAAAGTTACCACCAGCCGGAGATACCGTTCCGAGGAAGGTTACAGAGCCATTACGACCATCGGGCATTTGTACTTTACCGGCTCTTCCATAGAAATTAGCAATTACCGCGGGTAGCTCCACAGGAAAGGCGTCGGTGCCCGGTAATTCCTCCATCCGATTACTCATCTCCCTTAAGGCCTGCGCCCAACGCGAGGTGCTATCAGCTAAAAGCAGAACCTTATAACCCATGGCCCGATAATACTCGGCCATGGTCATTCCTACATATACCGAGGCCTCACGAGCGGCCACTGGCATATTGGAGGTATTACATACGATGGTGGTTTTGTCTTTTAGTTTTCGGCCGGTGGCCAAATCTTCTAATTCGGGAAAGCTGTGAAAGATCTCTACCACCTCATTGGCTCTTTCGCCACAGGCCACTAAAATCACTACTTCTGCTCGATTATTCTTGGCAATGGCCTGTTGTAAAACGGTTTTACCAGTTCCAAAGGCACCAGGGATATAGGCGGTTCCTCCTTCGGCAATCGGATTAAGCGTATCTATTACGCGTAAGCCAGTTTGAAATATTTCGGAAGGTCTAAATTTTTGCTGATAGGTTTTTATCGGCCATTTAACCGGCCATTTCTGAACCATCGTAAGCTCAAATACTTCGCCTTTCTCATTCTTAACCTTGGCGATTGTATCCCTAAGTTTATAATTTCCGGGAGCAGCAATTTCAATTAGTTCATTTTCCCCTTCAAATTTAAAAGGGAGCATAATTTTGTGGCTCAGTGCATTTTCGGGTACCTCGCCAATAATATCCCCGGCCTTAAGCTTAGCCCCGATTTCCGATAAGGGTGTAAAGGCGTACTCGTCCTCCAAGTTAAGGGCGGCACTGCGTTGACCAGCATTTATAAAGTTGCCAGGCATGGCCTCCAAATCATTTTGCAGGCCATCGAAGTTTTTACTTAATAATCCTGGGCCTAAGCTCACTTCTAATAAGTCACCACTAAACTCTACCTCGTCGCCAGCCTGTAAGCCGCTGCCTGCCTCAAATAATTGAGCAAAAGCAATATTGCCAGTGATTTTAATGACCTCGGCCATCAGTCTTTGCTCGCCTTTAAGCACAAAGCAGATTTCATTTTGCCGAACAGTATCATTAACCTCAATTTGAAGGAGGTTACTCAAAATACCGGTGATTCTTCCTTTAGTCATGCTGCGAAATATTACTTAAGGCCTCATCTACAAGACTTTGCAAACGGGCTTCTTTTTTATTTTCCTGTAATTGCTCTCTTCGGTAGAGCAGAAATAGCTTAGCACAATAATTCAAGAGAGCGCGTAAATCGAAATAATGGGCTCTGCTAAGCTCGTCGGCTTTTGTCCATAGTATTTGATGGACCATCCTTGTGATTTCAGCGGGATCTTTTCCTTCTAATGTTTTTAGAAGTTCCTCCAAGAAGGGCATTTCCAAGCTTAGCTGATTACCAATTTGTAGCGGTTTCCGTTGCAAAGTATTTCGGACTTCCTTTTCCAGCCACTTCGGGCTTTGATCTAAAAACTCATAGCGCGTTTGGTGGTAGGTGGCCATAATGGCACGGAGCTCTTTTTCAAAAAGGAAATATTCTTTAATAAAGCCGGGCTCCAATTTTTCA
>CATMQD010000039.1 GCA_950073045.1 uncultured Flavobacteriales bacterium
ACAGTCAATTCTATCAGACCAATCTTCCCCACCTTGCATTAAAGCAATTGGATCGTTACCATTAAAATTAGCAACAGATGAACTTGTTCCAGAGGTATAATTAGGAAGGCTTGCGCTGCCATTTTGAATCAAAATGGATGCTCCCGGGTTTAATGTTGCTTGTACTGAAGATAATTGTAAGTCGGAGCTAGCATTACCACTAGGAGAATTAGTGTTAAACCATAATCCAAGATAATAGTTTGTTAGGTCGGCAACACTTGTTCCAATATTTGTAATTTCCAGCCATTTATCGTTACTAGCACCTTCATAATATTGAGAAATAATTAATACCGGTGGAACATTTGGAGTAGCATTATCTTCTACTCCTGAATTCCAGTTTGAACCTTTCCGAGCAAAAACCTTAAAGAAGTATTGGGTACCGTTGGTTAATCCTGTAATTGTGGTTGTTGTTCCTGTTCCGTTATAAACTACTTTGCCAGCAGTTGGGAAAGATGGATTTGTGCCATCAGTAAAGTCTTGTGAATTAGCGGTGTAAGTTCCTGAAGGAATTCCACTAATAGTTGCAGTATGCGCTACCACGATTAACTCGTCGAAACAGCTTGGGTTTGTCCAAGAAATTACCGCTTCGCTAGTCCCACCTGTAGCAGATAAACCAGTTACATCATCAGGGCTAATATCCTGAATTGTTTGAGCCCCGGAAGCAGTAGCACTTCCAGAGGTATTGGTAGTACCGTTGAAGCTTAAATCGGTATGATCCAAGCTTGCAACATTAATAGTATTACCGGCTGTGGCATCACAAGGGAAATCAACTGTAATAAAGAAATATCCAGTATTTCCGTTAGTAATGATTTGATTAAAACCTGAGAATGATTGGCTTCCGGCGGTGGTAGGAGCAGCAATATTTGCCAGTTCTGAATCGGTGCCAGCATCGAAGCTATTGTCCGTAGAGTACCAAATTTTCAAATTCTCAACATCATTTGCAGTATAGGTACCTGATGTGGTGATATTTACTCCATCTAAATCAGCATTCGCAGAACTCACTCCTAATTGAAAACTAGCTAATACGTTATTAGTACTATTATTATCTACCGAAGCGGCAGTAATTTGAGTGCCATTATCGGCCCATGTAACATTTGGAGTTGCAGAGATAATAGTTTGGGTTCCGGCTGCAGAAGCATTATTAGTTACGTTGCCACTTGAGAAAGTAAAACTTGGAGCTTGCGCCGTTAATGTATTTCCTGCATTGGCAGCAGCATTAACATCGACAACTACCCAAAAGTAACCAGTTGCACCATCCGCGATATTTTGCGTTAAACCACTAAAGGATAAAGCCTGAGTAGTACCATTTCCATTACCAGTAATGTCTGAGCCTATTTGAGTCCCAGCCGCAAAGGAATTGCTGGCAGCATAAAACAGTTGGAAATTATCAATATCGTCGCTATCGAAAGTACCGTTAATGCTAATATCTACCGTGTTAAGCTCTGTACTGTTATCAGCACTAGCGATAGAAAAAGCACTAAGAATTTGATCTAAAGAGCCTTGAGCAATGTTTCCTGCGGCAGGCTGACTGTTATCAGCAATTGTTACCGTAGGTACAGTAGCCGTAGAAGCCGAGATATCGTCTATTCTCCAGTAAGAAAAACGATTCCCATTAGTAAAGTATAACCAACGGATGTATAGGCTGGTGCTTCCAGCTCCATCAGCGGCTCCTATTTGAATAGATTCTGTAGCTGTTTCGTCGGCCGATACAGTTTTAGTATAAACATCATTATAACTAGTACCATCTGTACTGGTTTGCACCTTAATTACATAATCTGCACCAGAACCACTTTCGAAATAATCTAAATCCTGTTTCCAAGAAAGGTCGATTAGGTTTGAGCCATTGGTATTTAATGGTTCTGAAACAATACTACTTATTCCTGGATTATCGTTGCTAAAGCTAAGCTCCGCTTCATTTGCGCTACCGCCAGCATTGCTAGAATTTTCGATGGTGAAATCGGTGAAGGTCCAGCCACTAGGCACTCCTGCGGCACTAAAATCTTGAGAGTAAGGTAAAGTTGAATATCCAGTGGTTGATTCTGTTACAGTAGGTACGGTAGCAGTTGTTTTAAAATCGATATTTGCTCCACTATTGGTGTAAGGGTAAATAATAAAATCATAACTAGTGCTATTTGTTAACCCTGAGATATTTGCTGTTTCAACACCAGAACCAACATTGAGCGCAAAATTATTATCAGTCCAATCACTATCGTCACTTACTGCAGAGCCATCTGCTACTGAGGCATAAGTACCTGCTCCTGTTTTACCTAGGATTAAAAAGCCATCGGCAGCCTCGGCTCCATCATTATCACTCCAGGTTAAATCAATTTGAAAGGCTCCATTGGCAGCAGCAGCAAAAGAAGCTACATGGTTACTTGGTTCTGGTTTAGTAGATCCACCTCCACCAGCTGGGGCTATACCAAAGCCATCATCACCGCCAGTACCACTTGGGTTATTATTGTTTGTGCTAAACCTTGTACTAGGATCAGTAAAACCGGTAGTTGTACCGGTAGTGATGCCAGCATTTAGTTCAATGTTTTGGTTTCTAGTAGAAACACCGTTACCATCCCAAGCGCTCCCAGGGTCATTACCTGGATCGCCAAATACATCTGTAGTAACTCCACCATATTTAACAACTAATGCATCATCACCATTAAAGGTAAAGTTCTCTAAATGAAAAGCAGCACCATTATTCGTAGTAGTTGTCTGTAAATCAGTAGTACCTATTACTAGGACCTCGCCTACGGCAAGTGTACCTGACGACAGAGTAAAGTCAACCGAAGGCGTGGCACCGTTAGTTCCTTTCTCAATAACCAAATTGTTGGTAGAAAAGTCTAGAACTGAGGCAGTATTGTTCCAGATTTCAATTCCTTTAGGGGTTGAGCCAGAATTGGTTTCGATGTACTGGCTAATAATTTGGCCGCGAAGACTTGGGCTTAGAACTAGTCCAAGCAGCATTATTAACAGAGGGATTTTCTTTCTCATAGCAGTTTTTTATATGGACCCTAAAACTACCATGAGCCAATTCCTACAGAGAAGCTCTGCCTTTATAGTTACCTGATAATTACTTTAAGGGAAACTTAGTTTAAGGTTGTGTTTCTTAATTCTAGGTTAAGGTTTAATTTCATAAATACTCGTTGTTCAATTCCAGTGCTTAATTTGTCGTAAAAAATAAGCACACTACTTTAACAGCAAATTGTTATTCAGTGGGTTGAACGCCTAAATAAACGTCTTCAAAAAAATCTATAAAGAATTAACTTTGAGCTTACTTCAAGATGAGACGCAGTAAAATACTTTTCAGACAATTGAAGCTAATAGTCAAAATCTGACTTAATGTGGGTGAATGGCTTATAAATTTATTCCAAATGAAACGGCATTGCACCTTCAAGAATAACTTGGTTCCATATTCCTTAGGAATAGGCCTACTGAAATCTATAATGCTTATACCATAACTCTACTGTTCCTCAGATTCCTTCATACGCTTTCTTAGGGCAATGGCTACCCCTCCTGCGGCCAACCAAACAGCCCCCGGTAAAGGTGCCGGTGTATTGTCCGAATCTGGTGGTATTGGTTGTGCGTTTAGGCAAAAGCAGCTCAGGCCTAAAACAAGGCTTAATTTTAATTTAATCATGTTTATTGGTTTTTAGTTTTTTAGATGGATTTTGGTGCTATACCACTGCCCTCCTAAATCTTTATGACTAAGCAGGTAAACACCTTCCGGTAGATGTCGAGCATCTATACGATATTGATTATCGTTAGAAGTGAATTGAGCGGAGGCCACTTCTAATCCGCTTATACTAAATAGTCTATACTCAATTAAAGGTTTTGCGGCCTTAGAAGGGGAAATAATAATTATGCCACCAATGCTTTGGTAATCATAATAGGCATCTGACCGGACTAATAGTTCACTACTCAACTTTGCCTGATCATAAAAATGGAGTTCAAAGCGCTGATTTAGCCTTTGGGAACCCATAAATTGAATTTGAGCATTGCTATCATTTAGGCAAATGAAGTTCCCAAATTCCTTATCCAATAAGTAAACCCAAGTGTTTGATAATCCTTTAACCGAATCAAGCTGGATGTTATAAATGCCCGCATTTGGAATTTCCAATCCAATTGGTTGAACCAGACCATCCCGCCAAGGTAAACTTTGAATGCTCAATTCTCGATGATCCAGAATGCTGTAAATATTAAGTCCCGAGGCCGTGGGTTTTAAATTGGCATCTTGACTAAAATCGAAATTGATACTTGAGCCATTATGAAGGTTTATCATGGTGCCAGCCCCTATTCCATCAGACTTAATACTAAACCAAAACTGCCGTTTCTCTTCATCATTCTTAAAGAAGGCAGGTGCGGTATTAAAAACGCGCATCTCATTTTTAAAGCTAATGCTCAAATTAGCTGCATTAAAACTGGGATTAATCTGCACCATAAAACCTTGACAAACGGCTATATGCGAATTGGGACTGACTCTGCTCGAGAATGGTACCGGATTGGAGCCTGCAGAGTTCCAATTCGCATAGGCCGCTCCATTGCTTAATGGTGTGCTCGCATCCCACAAATAAAGCGTTCCTAATAGGTCGGGATTATTGGCAATAAAGCTCTGGAAGTCTATAGGACTTGGATATGGGTTTCCCAATAATAACCAATCGCCAGCCTGAACACCAGTGAAATTTAAATTGATATTACCATTATTAAGATCTCCTTCAAAAATGCGCTGATCGCTAAAGTTTTGCACTTGAATAGAACTTTGGATCGCCGGAGTAAATGCATAGCCCAATCCTAGAGTCATTGTGCCGCTGCAAGGTGTAAAACTCTGACTCACTGGATCGAAACAATAGCGATCATTAGCGTTTGTACTGGCGAAAACGGTAGCTATGTCCGCGGCTTGTATTGGGCTAGACCAAAAAGAAAATCGGCTGTGATCAACTGCGGTATATGAATTAGTATAACGGAAACTACCACTGCCCGAGTTTAAATCGATATCCGCAGTTTGAATTAATACTCCGGTGCTCGAAATTTCAATACTGCCATTGTTCTGCACTCCATGGTGTACCGTTAAAGCCTGATTTGGAGCAATGCTAAGGGAGGCATTGGCTTCAACAATTAAATTTCGAACATCAGCGGAAGCGGATAAGGTAAGCACTTCACCACTAGCAACCCTTAGGTTAAGGGAATCGGAGTAAAGATCTGGAATACGATTCCAAGTACCGTTCTGGAATAATAATTCTTGAAAGCCAGTAACCCTAATTTCATCGAAGTGAAGGTATTCATTGGCGGCATTATTCATGGCCCGAATACGGATCTCTAAAAGGTTACCAGAAATTCCGAATTGACTGACTTCTAAAGATCCAAAATCATCGTTTAAACTCCCATTAATGCTAGCTTGCAGCCAATTCTGTCCGTCAATGCGATACTCTGTTATCAGATAATCGCTGGATTCGTGATTACCAATTTCCTCTACTTGGATGCTAAAACCAACCGCAGGATAGGTACTTATATTAATAGCTGGACTAAGCCATCGTGCTTCTCCATCTAAATCACGCCCCTCAAAGGTTTCGTTCTGTACTTGAAACCAGTCATCGCTAGCACTTAAATTCGCTTGACTAAGATCTAAGGTCCAGGTGGCGCTTCCCAAATTTAGTATCGGCTGACCGCTGGAATGTCCAACGGCACCCAAATTGTTTTGACCTGAAAAGTCTTCTTGATAGAGGATTGTTTGTCCCCAAATTGCAGGTGAAAGAATCACCAAAGAAGTAAGAAATAATAGCTGTCGCATCATACATCGGTTTAGTTTGGGCCAATGTATTAAGCGACTTTATCTCAATTACTTATAAGCGTTTATAAACGTTTTTTAGGGTGCTAATCTGCCTATTTTCCATGCACCATCTTCCAACTGGTACAAAATACGATCATGCAATCGTGAGGATCTCCCCTGCCAGAACTCAATCTTTTGGGGCATTAATCTGTAGCCGCCCCAATGCTCTGGTTTAGGTACTTCATTAGGATACTTATCCATGTATTCTTGAGCACGGTTCTCTAAAAACTCACGCGATTCTATTTCTTGACTTTGAGGTGATACCCAGGCCCCTACTTGAGAACCATGCGGTCGACTTTTGAAATAATCTGTTGACTCCGCTTCGCTTAGCTTTTGTACTTCACCCTCGATTCGAATCTGACGTTCTAAAGCTGGCCAAAAAAAGCACATGCTGGCTTTAGGGTTGTTCGCTAAGTCTTGACCCTTATCGCTATTATAATTCGTGTAAAACTCAAAGCCTCCTTGATCTACGCCCTTTAAGAGTAATACACGAGCATGAGGCTGAGCATCGCTATCTACAGTAGATAAAACAAAAGCATTCGGGTCTTTAGGACTCGCTTTTTCATATTCGGCATACCAATCGGAAAATTGTTTGAGAGGATCAGCATCGACCTCTTCAAGGTTCAAAGCTCCGATATTATAATCTATTCGTTCATCCTGCAATTTCTCTTTCATGATATTCGTTTTGATATGAAAAGGTGGTTAATAAATCCCTTTTGCAAAAGTACCCATAAGCTACTATCTTCGATTCATCATGAGTCAGAATTTCACCGTCCCCGCTAAAGGTAAAATCCTAATTGCCGAACCCCTACTCGGAGATCCTAACTTCGATAGAACCATTGTTTTATTGGCCGATCACAATGATGATGGCTCGGTAGGTTTTGTATTAAACCGGCCGGTAGATGTAGAATTCGACGAATTAGTGCTCGACTTCCCCTCCTTTGAAGCCGAAATTTTTGAAGGTGGTCCCGTGCAAGGTGATAATCTCTTTTTCCTTCACTCGAAAGGTGAACTCATTCCTGGTAGCGAGGAAATTATGGAAGGCGTTTATTGGGGTGGAGATTTGGAGATTTTAAAAGAGATGATAGCCTTAGAAATGGTAGGCCCCAACGACATCAAGTTTTTCCTCGGTTACAGCGGTTGGTCTGGTGGCCAACTGCATGATGAATTAGAACAAAAATCTTGGTTAGTAGCAGAAAGTAATGCAAGCCTAGTTTTTGAATCGGATATCGACAGCCTTTGGTCAACCATCATGAAACAACTTGGTGGTGATTATGCGCTTTGGCACAATGCCCCCCTCGACCCTAATCTAAATTAAGGGCCAACTTCACGTTTAATCTTTTTTGCATCTGAGCCGCCATTTGGCTACCAAAAGACTTCTTACGGTACTGAGATACCCAGCGGATTCCATGCATACTATTACTCAACCAGAGTTCATCTGCCTTTTGAAGGGCAAATGGTGAAAAACTTTCCTCCTTTATTTCCAAATCCAATTGCGGGGCAAGGTCTATGATTTGCTTACGCATTATCCCCTTTAAACAACCCGAACTGAGAGGAGGAGTAATGAGCTCTTTACCTTTTAACATGAAGATATTGGAACTTGTAGTCTCTATAAGTTCCTTCTTCTCGTTTAATAATAGAGCGTCATCAAGCTTATTCTCACGTGCAAAAATTCCAGCAATCGTGTATAACTGGGCCGAGCTTGATTTTAAATTCCCGAGCAAACCACTTTGCTTATAGAAGTCTTTAAATAAATCTACCTCTAAACCCTGCTCATTTAAAACATAGGAATCCTCTTCCCAAGGGTCGGCGGTGATTAAGAAATCAACATCATTGGTCTCCGGAGTATAGAAACCACCGGCTTTACGAACCACCAAAATCTTTATACGGGCGCTAGACTCCTCCAGCTCATTAGCTTTAATCGTTTTACGAATTTGCTCTTCTAAATACTCTGGCGAAAAGCTCATCGGAATCTCCATACGCACAATTCGCATCGAGGCCATCAAGCGGAAGTAATGGTCCTCCCAAAAGTTTACCCGCTTTAAACTATACTTAATGGTCTCGAAAATACCATCACCATAATTTAAACCACGGTTATTAACTTGGATTGCTAAATGCTTATTGCGGATGATATATCCGTTGAGATTATAGTTCATTTCTGGAAATTGGTCGGCAAAGGTATGATGGAGAAGTGAGAATTGAAGCTTTTGAATTTCCCCTTGGCTACTGAGAACATAAAGCAGTGCAATTCTCGGGAATCAAAGCTATGAGCAAAGCCCATTAGCCCAGCGAAATCGAGTCTAACTAGAAGTGTAACGTCCGGTCTATCATATAACAAATCAGTCAAATTACTATATATCAGCAATTTGCTCAATATCAGCTTCTATGCTATTCATGTTTTCTCCGATACTTTTTTCATGATAATCCCGGTAGAGCCGGGACCCCAAGCTCCGTAGTGACGATTTTCTTCCAGAGGCCATTATCGAGTTCCGGATAAATTAACTGCACCGGAAAATCGTGATGTGGGGTCGGCCTTAGGGTGCAAGGATGGGTGATTTGATTGATTTGAAATAGGGCTGATTTGAAGAGTAAAGGCTTAGTGAAATTTATTTCCCTGTTTAGAAAGATTAAATAGGGGCTTTAGAAGAATTAAAACCGAAGTGCTTCCATTTCAAGGGCGAAATCATGGTCGAAATGACTTGGCACAAGCCATTTGCTCGCCTGCAAATTATTTTTACCCGCGGGCAAATTTATTTTGCTGGCGGGTAAATTTTTTTTGCTCACCAGCAAAATATTTTTGCTGGTGAGCAAATTCAAAGTGATGGCGAGCAAATAAAAAATGCTGCCCCATTCTTCACTTTCATTAGTGCCTCTTTTAGGAAAAAAGCGCTCAGAGGCGATTTAAGCGCCTTAAATCAGCCTTAAGATATCCGATGTATGCATCAAAGAGTTTAGGCCAAATAAATCTTGATTTTTAGCTCGCAGAATTAAACGGTGAGTTTAGAGAGATTAAAACGGTCTGTAAAAATAAAAAGCCGTCCCGGCATAGCCGGGACGGCTTCTAAAGAAAATCTATTCTACCGCTTATTGCTTAATAAAGCGGCTAGAAGCACTTCCTTGATCAGTCTTGATCGTAATGAAGTAAACTCCAGGCGTTAATGCTTCTACAGCAATGCGATTAGTCATTTCACCTAAACCGCCATTCATAACCACGCGGCCAGTGTTGTCCATAATTTCAAAGCTATTTAGTTCCAAATCGGCATCACTAAGCTCGATGGTAATTACATCATTAGCAGGATTCGGATACATAGAAACTGCACTGTTAAAGTCAAACTCTTCTTCGCTAATCAAATTCATTTGATACACTAAACGAGGAGTAACATAACCTAAAATAGTGTCCTGATAAGTACGACCAAAAGAAGGGGACATATTAGGATTACCAGCTAAACCAGCCATGTGATAGGTAATTACTGGAGGGCCAGCAAGTAGAGTATCAGAAGCAATAGGACCATTAGGATCCCACCATTGCCATGGAGCACCAACATTATTAAATAAATCAGCCGAAAGTGGTTGCAATACTGGGAATAAACCTTCAGCATTTGCTACTGTAATAGTATCAAATGGAGCTGGGAAAATGTACTGATAAGTAACGCCATAACGAGCACGAGCGGCTAAAGTAATGGGGTCATTATAAGTATTGTTAATCCAAGCATTGTTGTTTCCAACGGCATTGGCTTTCGCCTGGAAGATATTCGCTCCCATTACGTCAACTACATCATCTTGAGTAGTAGGTACCACAACGGTTCCTTCACCGAAAGGTGCAAATGGATCACGTACGGCTTGGAAAGAAATCATAGAAGCGTCTCCAGCCTCTAACCAAGAGATATCAGCTAAAGCACCACCCATGTTAACACACATAGATACGTCGGTAGACTGACCATTGTCTGCATATAGGTTTAATAAACCATTAAGACCTTCGATATTACCAACCAAGTTAGAATCTACGAAAGAGCCAGAGGTAGCAGGGTTGATGAATTTTGGGATTTCAACTTCTGCCCACTTATCAAGAGTTACATAAGCTAAGGCCACATAACCACCAGAACCTTCTCCGAAAAGAACGATGCGATTTGGATCGATACCTAAGTTAGATGCATCTGCTTTAAGCACACGAACTAATTCCTTGATATCGTGAATAGCACGGTATACTGCGTTTAGTAATTGTGCACGACGTACAAACTGATTAGGATCTAAGGGGTTCCAACCTAAGCGGTAGTTTGGAGCTACAGCTACAAAACCACGCTTAGCCAGCTTCTCGCACATAACAATAGCAGCACTATCGTTTTTAGAACCGTTAATGCCACCATTTAATCCTGGAGGTAAAAAGTTACCAGTATGGATATAAATAGCTAATGGACGATTAGTAGCGGTATCACCAACTGGAGTATAAACATCCATGTTTAAGGTAGTTACCTTAACCTTTGTGCTAGGATCTAAAGGGTTAAAATGCGATGGTGGAATGGGATTACCGGTAGCCAAAGCGGTTTTAATTGCGGTAATATCGCTAGCCACGGCCGCCTGATCACTAAGATCGGAGGTTAGGAAGTCGATGTTAGTCGCGTAGGGCTGATTGGCATTTACATTTACTTGGCTAAAAACTTCGGCAGTGTAGCGCTGTGCAACCGCGACACTACTGAAGGCCAAAAGAAGAAGTAATGTTTTTTTCATGTACTGATTATTTATTGATTCCGAAATTAAAGAAAAATATGTCTGTAAGCTAGTCTAGTTCTACTAATACTGAGAAGTAAGCTAAACGGCCCACTCTTGGTCCTCCATAAACCTGAAACACTTTATTATTGAGGACATTAGACGCCCCTAATTTAAAGATAGTTTTCCAAGGTTTATAATTATAGCTCGCCTGAGCGTCTAATAAATCATAGGTGTTTATAAATCCAGTGAACTGCGGAGAGCCTTCAAACAAGAATCCTTCGATCCATTTATAGGTAACCGCAAAGCCAAAAATGTGGTCTTTATTGGCTAGTGGCTTGTAATCCCTTCCGGTTAAACCGATATTAAATTTATGTTCTGGAGTATTGAAAGCCGGTACAATAGGATCTCCATCTTCTGATTGATCAAGCTCATCCTTATAAAAAGTCTCGGTAATGAAATTAGAAGAAGGTGTAAGATCGATCGAATTGTAACTATAATTCCCGTTTAAACTAAGGTGATCATCAAGGTAGTAGTTAATACCGGCATTAAAACCTTGGGTAGTTACTAAGCCTTCGGCATTTGCCGCTACCCGGTAAGCTCTAAGACTGCGGATACGATCGCGGAAGCTTGGATCGAAACGCGGATCTAAACCAAATTGGAAACCAATAAAACTGGTGTACCAGGAGTGGAAATAATTTAGATCAATAAATACTCTTTTGAATAAAGTGGCACGGTAACCTATTTCTGCAGTGGTTACTCGCTCAGGTTCAATAGGAGCTACATTAAAGAATTCTAAATTATCACGATCTAAGTTTTGTTGAGAACGGTAATAATCGAAAGAGTCAAAGGTAATTAAGGAGTCGTAGCCATTGAGGTTTCCTAATAATATGGCTCTACCCACATCATAACGCAGATATTGATCTTGCAATGTTGGGTTTCGAATCGCTCTTCCTAATGAAAAACGCAGGGTATTATTAGGGTCGATAGTATAAACCAAGGAGGCAGCCGGCGAAAACAAGTAGTCAAAATTCTGATTCTTATCCATTCTCAGCGTAAAGCT
Organism: uncultured Flavobacteriales bacterium; assembly: GCA_950073045.1. Classification (GTDB taxonomy): domain Bacteria; phylum Bacteroidota; class Bacteroidia; order Flavobacteriales; family Schleiferiaceae; genus Croceimicrobium. The sequence continues at coordinate 11,625 of CATMQD010000039.1, forward strand.
GGCTTTTAAGATTTCGCCTAAATAGTACTTCTCAACTCCATAGTAAACTCCAAACTCGGTATTGCTAATTTGGCGGTAATCCTGAGAAATTACATTACCCACACTATCGGTAACAATGGAGCTCGGAATAACTTCATCAAAAATATTTCCTCTAGAATTAGGGCGATATAAACGGAAGTTCCCTCCTATTCTCATCTTATAACCTTCGAAAGGCTCTAAGCTATACTCCCCCATGATATGGTAGAGGGCCGAACGATCGAAAAATCTAGAACCGCCATCCGTAAAAGTACGCGAGGTAACATCATTAAATATGGAATCGTAAATCGGAGAACCAGGAGCGGGACGATCGGCGGAGATAATATTTAATAAGGAATCGTGGAAGTTGGTCAACAGTTCATTGTATTCCTTTAAAATATCTTGGTATTCATTTGCAAAGAAAGCCGAATCAAAATCTGGACTAGCAACATTAAAATTGGCGGCATTCTGAAAGGCATTCGAAAAGCGGAATGGAGCGCCAGACCAAGCGGAACTATACACCTGATTCCAAGTAGCTTCATCCCCTAAAACCTGGTCATTCATTTTAAATGCAGTTAAAACGGCATCATAGCTATCGCCAGCATCTTCTACCGTGGCATAAGCACGCACAAAGAATTTATCCTTTTTCGAAACCTCAATTATGTTCTGCATAAACTGGATTCCCTTGAGGCTAAAACGGTTTTCACCTTGATATACAGTGGTTCCCGTTCCATAATTCAATGTGTAATCGAAACGAAGATCATTATCGGTACGGTAAGCAAGGTTAATATTCCCTTTAAAATTGCGGGTATCGTAATCCACTAAATCGGTTTCGCGGAAGCCTGGACGGTAAAAAACGCCTAAACCGGGACGGTTATTAAACTTCACATCTTCGTAAGAGTCGCGCTCATTATTGGAGGCTAGGCTCTCATCACCATAAATATTAACGGCATCATAGCGCCCTGGGTTGTTTCTATCTACGGTAGAACCATCAATAGGATCATAATTATCCGCTTCCCAGTCATCAGCACGCAAATAAAAGAGGTTAATCTTATAGGCAAAATCATCACGCTTATCGCTGAAAATCTGGTAGGACTCGGCATAGCGTACCGCGGTTTCCGACAATGCTCGTTCGCCCATCTTTTGTGAAAAAGATAAACCTTGGAAGAGAAATGGATCTTTGGTGGTCATGGAGATTACCCCATTAAAAGCACCCGGACCATAAAAGGCAGTGGATGCTCCTGCTATGATATCTACGGTAGTAATATCTAGTTCATTGGCCCCAAGGAAATTCCCGAGGGAGAAGTTTAATCCTGGAGCTTGATTGTCCACGCCATCAATCAGCTGTAAGCTACGTACAGGCGAGGTGGAGTTAAAGCCACGGGTATTAATAATTTTAAAGCCAATACTGGCCGAGGTAAGGTCTACCCCTTTTAAATTACCTAAGGCTTCGTAAAAATTTGCTGCCGGTGTTTCCTTGATGGCTAGGTTGTCAAGAGCTTCAACGGTTAAAGCCGATTCTCTTTGCTTTTTACTGAGGCGTTGTTCAATAACATCTACGGCATCCAATATTTCACTGTCTTCCTTCAGCTTAATTAATATTTCCTGATTAGCTGATTTAACCGCGTATTCGGCCTGCTTATAACCGATAAAAGTGACGGTTAAACTGAATGGAAAGCCCGATTCAGGTCGCTTTAAAGCAAAGTTTCCGTCGAAATCAGTGGTTGTTCCTTGCTTAGTGCCCTTAATAAGCACATTAGCCATGGGTATGCCCTCACCTGTTTTAGCATCAATTACTCGTCCCTTAAATTCCTGAGCCGCAACAGCATAACTCAGCATCATCATTAGTATTCCTGCAAAAATTCTCCTCACCGCGTATGGTTGTTGATATAGTCTAGCAAACTAATTAATTCTTCCCGAACCATCGCTTTAGATTGCTCTGGAAATATCTAATTTTGCGGGCCTATGATCGATCAGAAGAAAATTGTAGTGGTTTTACCAGCTTATAATGCTGCTAAAACTTTAGAGCGCACCTTTAATGAGATACCAGGTGATATTGTTGACGAGGTAGTTTTGGTAGATGATAACTCTACCGACAATACTGTAGAAGTTGGGAAATCGCTAGGTATTAAGCACATTATCCCTCACGAGAAGAATAAGGGTTATGGTGGTAATCAGAAATCTTGTTACAACAAAGCCCTAGAACTTGGTGGTGATATTGTAATTATGCTTCATCCTGATTACCAATACACGCCCAAGTTGATAGAATCGATGGCCTACCTAATTGCCAATGATGTTTATCCAGTGGTTTTAGGCTCTCGTATTTTAGGGAAAGGTGCTTTAAAAGGGGGCATGCCTTGGTATAAGTACGTGGCAAACCGTATTCTCACTTTAAGTCAGAATATTTTAATGAGCCAGAAACTTTCGGAATATCATACCGGCTACCGTGCTTTTTCGAAGGAAGTATTAGAAGCCACCAATTTTAATGTGAACTCTGACGATTTCGTTTTTGATAATCAAATGTTAGCTCAAATCTTTTACAAAGGATTTGAAATAGCCGAGATTACCTGTCCGACGAAATATTTTGAGGAAGCTTCTTCTATTAATTTCCGCCGTTCTGCTATTTATGGCTTAGGCGTATTAAAGGTGAGCTTGCAATATCGTTTGGCTAAGTGGGGACTTATTAAGCCGGCCTATCTGGCATAAGCCTTACGGCGATAGAAGTAAAATCCGTTTTTAGAATACATCAGCTCAGCATCTGGAATCTCACGTTCCAATTGCTCGGCTCGGTTAATTTTGGTGGCGATGAGTACATCTCGATCGACCTCACCATGATATAACCATTCTCGTTTGTAAGCCTTAGGATCAACATAAGGTTTTACCTCGCCGTAAAAGGCCGGTACATAACTCTTGTATCCGTAATTTAGGAGGTAAACATCTTCCTCGGCATGTTCTTGGAAAAATTCCACCGCGGCACGCTGACTAATACGCTCTACTTTGGCGACGAAGAAAATTAAGGCTGCAAAAACCCAAATGGCATTGCCGAAGAATAGGGTTCGAATGGCGAAATTGGAATTACGCCTGCGGTAAAGCCAATACATGATTAAAGTGACTGCCAATATTAAAGCAGGGATATAATCCCAATAAGACCATGGCACATCAGCTTGTAGATTAGCCATCGCGAAAGGATCCTTTTCAAAAAGTGGTTTAATCTCTTCAATATGCATTCCAGCATAAGGCAAGGCCACCGAAACGGTAATGGCCACCAAGGCGATAATGCTCAAAACTATAGAAATCCAGATCTGCTTTTTACGAGGGAACTCTATAATCTGCCATAGGCTTAAAGCTGATAAAAAGCTGATGGGATAATAGGCCATAGAGCTGTAATGAATGATTTTGGTACCCACAAGAGAGAATAAAATCAAAATCACCATAAGGAGAATAATCATCCAGCGTTGGAAGTCAATTACGTGATTATGAAGACCTTTAATCTTACCCAATCCGCGTAATGCAAAAATACTGGCTGGAAAACAACCGATAAGCAGTACCACAAAGTGATAAGCGGGAAAGCCTTTATGTCCAGCATCGCTAGTAGTTAATAATTCCCATTGGCGGATGGTAAACTCCACAATGAAGTCGGGACCATTAAAACTATACTCCACCAAAAACCAAAGTAAGAATACCCCGAGTGCTACCAGGGAGTAGATAAAGAAATCAATAAAGCGCATCCCAAATTTGAAGGAACGAGAGATGGCATAACTAAGAAGGGTTAAGAATACGATAAGATAGGCTACTGGTCCTTTGGTTAGGATACCCAAACCAATAAATATCCCCCCTACTACTAAGTAAAACCGTGCGGATTTAGAGAGGAAGATAAAGTTCACTTCCCTCCTTTTCCACAAAAAGTGAATAAGGAAAAATAGCCCGTTAAAAATGAAGAAATTGAAATAGGGATCAATGATCCCTGATTTATAGTATAAAAAAGGTAAAGTAGATCCGAACCAACTAAGCGCCCAGAGGAAACCGAATTTTCGGTCTACCATAAACTTCCCGCTGATGTAGAGGAAGGGCAATACAATTATACCTAGCACGGCATTTGGAAAACGCGCGGCATATTCACCGATGCCGAAAATGCTCATCGACAAAGCCTGAATCCAGAAAAACAGAGGTGGCTTTTCGGTAAAGGTTTCATAATTAATGGTCATTTGCAGCCAATCGCCCCGCAGAACCATTTCACGGGCTAATTCCGCAAAATTGATTTCATCCCAATCGAAAAGGTGCACGCCTCCTAAAAAAGGAAGGAAGAACAAGGCTCCAATTAGGATCCAAAACCAAGTATTTTTATCGAAGTACTTCATTACTTATTAGCGAACCATTTCTCGTGTGCCCAAGGTCTTTTAATCTTCCCCGAAAGGTAAATCGCATTTAGAGCAATAAAAGCGCCTAAAATAGCTCCTGCACCAACATCGCGCAAGAAATGCATACTAAGATAAATTCTTGAATAGGCAACTCCAGCGGCAACAAAAAAGAAGATCACTTGCAGATATTTTCGCCTGCTGAAGAAAGCCAATACTCCCCAAGCGGCAAATGCTGCTGTGGTATGTCCACTTGGAAAAGAGTGATTGTAATGAGGTTTTACCCCTGGTACCTGCCTTAACTCCGTGCCTTCAAATTGTTCGAAATAGCGCAATGGTCGAGGCTCATCAAAATAAGCCTTTAAGGCTGATGAAAAGATGAGGGTCATTAAAGCGCTAAATATCAAAGCCAGCAGGGCTTGTTTTTTAAAGGCCAGAAATATGGGCAAGAGAAAAAGAAAAACCAGTCCATCACCAAGGTAGGTATAGACTGGTATTATATGGTCTAGTAAATCACTGTAATAGCCATTGAACCAAAGCTGAGTATCAGCCAGTCCATGGCGTGCTGTGAAATACAGGGATAATAAACCAAGGATCAGGGTCGGCACTAAGAAATACCTCAGAAACCGAATGATTTGGTTGATTCGCATATTTAAGATCCGATGGTATGCAGCAATTGGTGAATCTGGCTATCCCAAAGAAGTTTGTCTTCTTCTATTTCGTCCTCTTCGCTATGGTCTACAATAATAAGAGAGGTATCGTTGGTTAGCTCATCCACTTCAATGCGGAACTCGAAAAAATATTTATTGCCTTCTTCTTCGTCTTCTGCCCAGCGAAAACGAATAAACTGATCCTTCTTACGGGCAATTCGGAAAGCATCGCGCTCCTCACCTTCCCAAATAAAGGTGAACTTCTCACCACGAGAGTTTACATCATCGGAAAACCACTCTGACAAGCCACTAGGCGTAGAGAGGTAAGGAAATAACATTGAAGGGGAAGCTTTTACTGGAAATTCGATTTCGAATTTTATTCTGTCGGACATGTGTTGATATTAGTATCTGATAGGATTGCGCAATATAAAAAAAAGTAGCAGTGAAAAACCTTGTAAAATGTCTTTGTGTAAAAGGATAAGTATTTATATTTGCCGCCCGAAAACGGCGAGGTAGCTCAGTTGGTTAGAGCGTCGGATTCATAACCCGGAGGTCACGGGTTCAACTCCCGTCCTCGCTACTCAGTTAATAAACCCCTCTTTTTGAGGGGTTTATTCGTTTATGGGGTTTAGGTAATGGTATATTGCGTCATTAACAGACCATTTCCAGCAAATAAGTTTCTAAGGGTAATTTCTCTTCCCCCAAAAAAAATGGAAGCGTAGGGACACGGGTTTAACTCCTCCCGGCAAAGCCGGGACTACTTAGTTAATAAACCCCTCTTTTTGAGGGGTTTATTCGTTTATGGGGTTTAGGTAATGGTATATTCCGTCATTAACAGACCATTTCCAGCAAATAAGTTTCTAAGGGTAATTTCTCTTCCCCCAAAAAAAATGGAAGCGTAGGGACACGGGTTTAACTCCTCCCGGCAAAGCCGGGACTACTTAGTTAATAAACCCCTC
>CATMQD010000040.1 GCA_950073045.1 uncultured Flavobacteriales bacterium
GTTCACCAGCGCTCAAATGTTTATAAAGACCCCATTATTGCCACCAATTACTTCAAGGGCCTGCAATGGCAAAATACTCGTCACCCCCTCTTTAGGCGGGTAATTGAATCGGATTTTAAGGAAATGAAATCGCTTGGGATTAGTCATATATACCGCTATGGCCCCAGTATATATAATGACAATATCCTTAAGGAAGCCGAAGAACAAAACTTCGATATCAGCTACAGCTTTTTTATTGGTGATTTAAAGGACTTTAATCCAGATAATCCCCTTTTGATAAGTCGTGAGGAGGAGATTATTAAGGAGCTTAAAAAGCGCTCAAACGAGGAGCGCATCATTGCTTGGCATTTGGGTGGAGCGCCATTCAATAAACTAGACCAAATGTATCATCCACCCGAGCTCATTTATCAGCGCCAGCTGCTTTTTAAATGGCTTGATAAACTTGGAGCGCAAATTAAACAGGTGGACACTACCCGCCCACTTTCGGCCGAGCTGCAATATTCTGTAAATGTTACAGAAGAGGCCCGAAGCATATTTACTGCGGTTAAAAACATTGATGGAATCGGAGTAAGCTTCGATAGTGAACCGGAAGATTTAGCCGCTTTAGAACAGAGAATGGCCGCCTGTGAAAGTCCGCTCTTTATACAATCCATTGGACCCGAAACGGGTGCCCTACTCTCTAAGGCGGGTTATCGCGTAAGCTTTAGCGCTTGGCAAGATGATATTTTTGAAAACTATGTATCCCTCAATGGTTTAAAAAGCCTAGATGGCTATAAAAAGAAAGGCTTTGCGCAGCTTGAGCAATTAGAAGATAAAGGGGAAAAGCCCGCGCTTTTACAAAAACAAGGCTTTAAAGTAATTCCTCTTGCACGAGCCGCCTTTAGCGGGCAAATGCAAACTTATACTTGTCTTATTAAGGAAAAAAACCAGTGGCGCTCTTTAGCCGGGGACTCGGTAAAAGTGGACTGGTATTTAGCGAAGTTAAATGAGGATGGTGAACCGGCGGTTATCAAAAGTTTAGATGAGAAAGGTCCGGTAATTAAGATTACGCTTCCTGCTAATCCTGACCGTTACACCATTATTGCATACCTAGTTGATGAAGGCTATACCTTAGTGGCTAAAAGTGGATTAAACACCCCATTATACTTAGGTCGTGACCTATACACTCCCACCAAAGAAGAAATAGAGTTTTATCGCAAGAAAACCCTTTAAGAGCTTTAGTATCTTCGTGCAAAATTTTGGCATGAGTAGTAAAGCCCCTAAACCAGTTGGTTCTTATCCTTTAGCCCGTAAAGCAGGCGGATTGTTATTCTTAAGTGGCGTTGGTCCTCGTATTGCAGGGAGCGATCAGCACGATTCGGGAGTACCTGGATTAAGCCTCGACCACAATGGGAATTTCAAGGAATTCGACTTTGCCGCGCAAGTGCACAGTGTGTTTGCCAATGTAAAGGCTATTTTAGAAGAGCATGGTAGTGCTTGGGAAAAGCTTGTAGATGTGCAAGTGTTTTTAGTAGATATGAAGCGTGACTTCCAAACCTTTAATAAAATTTACGCCGAGCATTTTGCCGATGTAGATCCAAAACCTTGTCGCACCACCATTGCCATAGATGCGCTTCCTACTCCTATTGCCATCGAGTTAAAATGTGTGGCAGAGCTTAATGACTAAGGCTTCCATAATATCAAGTTGTGAGCACTTAGTAAAGCACCTGTTAAAGAATGCTGAGAAGGGTCATGATTGGTTTCATATACAAAGGGTACGCGCTAATATGCGCCAAATTCAGGCCGCTGAAGGAGGTGATTTATTGCAACTCGAATTGGCTGCGCTTCTTCATGATATTGATGACGCCAAGTTTAATGGAGGTGATGAAAATGCTGGTGCCCGAAAGGCCCGCGAGATTTTAAATCAGCTATCGCTAGACGCGCCCCTTATTGATAAGGTGTGCTTCCTGATTGCTAATTGCTCTTTTAAAGGAGGCCAAAAAGCAGATAATCCATCCTTAGAACTTCAGATTTTGAGGGATGCCGATCGCTTAGACGCCATTGGCGCGATTGGCATTGCTCGCACCTTCCATTATGGTGGCTATAAAAATCAGGCTATTTACGACCCCGCCATCCCCGTAAGGGAGAAAATGAGTACCGAAGAATACCGCAATGGTAAAAGCAGTACGATTAATCATTTTTACGAAAAGCTGCTAAAGCTGAAAGAAGGAATGTACACCCAAACTGGCCAACAAATAGCGGAGACACGTCACCACTTTATGGAAGAATATCTAAAGCATTTTTTTGAGGAGTGGCAGTCTTAAACTATACTATTTCCTCAAATTGAAAGGTTAGTTCATTTCTGAATTTTTAGTTCAACAATTGAAAAAAATATTCATTTTTTGAATATTCTCTTCATTAAATTCACAATAATACAGAACCAAATCTTCCTATACCCCCTTTTAACACTGCATTATAAGGCCCTTATTGTTTTTCAACAATAGTCAAAATACGAATAATTTGACAAATAAATTATTTCAAATTCTTTTGATTTAGGGAATTGTTTGCTTCCTTCGTGTCTTCATACCCCCTTATACTATTTATTAAAACACATCAGCCTATGGAAAGGGGAGGTAAAAAAATGTTTGATGCGCTGTCTCTAGGAGCTACGATCCGAAGACTAAGAAGGGCCAAGGGTTATACTCAGGAGTATATGGCTGCCAAAATGAATTTGAGCATACGGGGTTATTCAAAGATAGAACTCGGAGAAACCAAGTTAAGCGTCATTCGTCTTTTTGAAATTGCAGAAATACTGGATTTATCGGTTCATGATATTTTACTGCCAGTGCGGACTGACATTGAACTGAAATCTTTGCATCTTACCGAAAGAAATCAAAAACAGCTTCGCGATTTGCACAATCTTTTGGAGCGCATCCTCGATCGCAGCTAAAGCCAATCAATAATTAAATTTATCGAGTGTAAATCTCCGCTTGAAGCTTTATACCTTCGCATAAAGGGACAATTGCATGAGAGATTTGGTGCGGCGGCAAGAATTAGAGCAGGCCTACGATAATATTATGGTGCGCGAAAATGTCCAGATCATTGGTCAGGCTGGATCTGGAAAAAGCTATTTACAAAGAGCTCTAAGTGAGAGATTAAGTGGTCGCCGAATTATTTTCAAGCTCAACTTTACGGGCTTATTTCAATTCCCCGAATTGGTGTTTCGCCTAAGGCAATGTTTCGAAAGTGCCGGGAATCAGAATGCCGGCCTTGATTACCAAATGCGTCGTTTGCATCAAGAGCACCCCATGCACCGCATTCAAAACCTAAAGAGTTTATACGAATACTTACAGGCCTTAATGAACGTGCTTTTCCAGGCTGGTCAGGATGTAGTTATTTGCCTCGAAGATCCCGAGTACTGCGAAGTAACAGAAGTGCAAATTGAGGACTTGGTGAGTGAATTCCATAAAATGAGCAAGGCGGCTAATATTCAACTATTACTAGTCTCGGAAAAACCTTTCTTGAAAGTTAAAGAACAGATTATTTTAGAAGCTCCAGAACCCAGCGCTTTATGGGAAAACTTCTCTGAAAAGGAAGAACAGCTCTGGCATTATGCCAAGGGTAATCTTGCCTTTTTAAAAGCCTTACAAGAGCATTTAAAATCTGATTCCCAGTTTAATGCAGAAGCCTTCTTCAAACCGCATCACGATTATTTCCTCATGCTTAAGGGTCGTTTTACCGACTTACAATGGCGACTTTTAAGAGCCTTGGCTGCTACGGAGCAGGTGGAGCAACCGCATGCCTTTGATTTTTTAGTGGCCCATAAATTAGGAGCAGCTAGCTCGGTAGAACGCGCACTACGCAATCTGCTCGACACTGGCTTTATCAGCCGCGGCAAAGAAGCCTATCAATTAAAAAACCCGCTTCTGCATCGCTGGCTACAGCACCTCTATTTTCATAAAAGCCTAAGTGATTTCCCTTTTTAAGGCTTAATGAAGGTAAATGCACTAACCCTATTGGCGAAGAATCGTGGAACATAAAGGGTGCTGGTACTAGGTTTGAAGCCAATATCCGCAGTTTGGATGTTCGCCTCTTTGGTGTCTAGCATTTTAGTGGCCTTTGATCCATCAACAAACCAGATTTCACCTTGCCAGCGGCTAGCTAAAAATTGATTGTTCCCTAAGGGTACAAGGCCATCGCCCCCGGTAACTTCACTATTTATCACTTCCAAGACCTCACCTCCATCAGAAAGTTTTAATAAACCTTGATTAGATAAAGCGTACAATTGATTTTCGTGGTAAGCTAAGCCGTTTAATCCGCTTAAACTTTCGTTGATAGTATGCACAATCCCCGATTCCAAATAATGCAATTTCCCAGTATTCATATCCGAGATGAAAACGCCTCTTTGACCTGGGCATAAATCGTTTAAAAACTGCGCTCCTCCCACTGGGTAAAACAATCGATCTTCTGGATTTGCGAGGGAAATAGACACCACCCGATCGATATCACTAAAGTAAAGGCGACCTTGGAAAACACACATTCCCTTGGGAGCGTGAAAACCAGAAGCCCAAACCGAGTCGATGATACTTCCATCGGTAGCAATACGTGCAATATGACCTTTGCCGTCCTTTTCGGTAGGGTTACCTGCGATGCAGCTTACGTAAAGTACATCTTGACCTTGGTAATAGAACACCGACTCATTGGTAGGATACCAGGCATCGGTTTCCCATAAGGCATCGAGCTTCGGTCCTGATTCTTCTGTAGCCTCTTTCTCCGAACTAGCACCCTCGGTCTCTTTATTGGTGCTTGATCCAGAATTACAAGCCTGACAAAATGCTAATAAGCCAAGTACACCTAAATATTTTAAACTTCTCATTTTATTTGCTTTGATAAATTATTCACGTTTACTACTTGCTTTCCTTAAAATAAAATTCCAAGAATCGGATTTTAAGGCCCTAACAATTTTAGGATCTAAAGCATCTCTTAGTGGACTATTACGAGGGTAGGTAAAGCTGTAATAATCGGTTTTTAAATTTCGATCGTCTAATTGTAAATCGCTATTTGCACCTTTTTCTAGATAAAACCGCAGTACGGGACGATCGAAAACAAAAACATCAATTTCATGGTTTCGAAGGGCTTCAAAACCCTCTTCTACCGACTCGTAATAAGAATTTGGTAAACCGTAATTACCTAGATATTCTGCGGTGCCGGTGGCATCTATTGTTCCAGTTGTAAAACGGCGTAAATCTTCAACGCTGGAAATTTTACTCTCCATCGATTTCACAGTTAAGGCCGAGGCTACCCCCGCAGTTAAACCAGAAATCAAAAGGATAGCGGTGAACATCCAAATAAAAGCCACGGTTCTACCACCGGTTGTTTCGGGAGATTTATCACCATAACCTACGGTGGTCATGGTTACAGCGCTCCACCAAAAACCATCGAGTACCCCGCGCCAATCTTTTCTAAACTGCTCCGACTCCGCTTTTTTACGCTCAAAAATCCAAACTAGGATTCCGAAGAAGAAAATGATTCCCAGCAAAATTGCCACTGCAGAAAAGAACTGCTTGCTGAAGAAGTTCTCTAGGAAAACCATCCAGCTGCTTTCTGCACGGCGCACCATCGCGGTACCTGAAATAAAATAGGGCTGCGAAAAATCGAGGCTATCCATTCGTTGCTCGGTAACGGTAACGGGATTAATGGAAAAATCTACCTCATTACGGGCTAAGGCATGAAGCATCGCCTCTACGTCATCATACCACTTATAATGTATTCGAGCCGGCACCTGGTCGTCAATTAATTCCCAAAAACTATGACTTAAGCCCGCCGGTTGACCCGCGGCATCCTGGATGATAAAGGGAGGAGTAGGCTTTAGGCCTATGGTAAGAGTAGAGTCTTGGGCATTAAGAAAACTGAAGCTGATAAGGAAAAGGAGAAATAGTCTTATACGCATATCTGTTTTTTTGGCGCCTCTAAATTAACATCTTGATAGGAACAGAAGTTTAATTTCCCTGCCAAGTCAGGATGAAGCATAAATTATAAAGCGTCTTGGCACTTGGCGGAAGTCGCCATGCAGTTCTTTAGCGATCTCGTAGTGTTTGTTAAAATGGAAGTTCCTTTATTACCAAACTAGGTTATTTCAGCAATTCTAGTCTAAAAGTGAGCAATCAACAAGCTTGGCCCCAATTTTGCGTTCCTCTTTCCAAAGATTTGTGATGAAGACTGAGAAATACGTATTGATGTGCCTTCTTTCTAAAACCGATAAAGGGCTTGTCCTGCCTAATAACAAAGGTCACTCTGCTTATAATTTACTCTGCGGCATACAATTTAAAATGCCTCCTTTCAAAAATCGAATGGTCTAATGATAGACCCTTGACAGACCATATTATCCTGATTACGATGCATACTTGTTCTAAGCTTAAGCAATCGACTAAATTCTAGATTAGCAGGATCAGGAAATTCTAGCTGCATAACTTTATCGCATGGGCTTAAGCCAAGCCATCTCATCCCTATTAAGGCTAAAAAAACACTTGTGCTTTTGACTAAAACCTCAAGTGCTTTCATGGAAAAGCACTTGAGGTTTTGTTTGGTCCACCGCGGTGAATACAGTAGAGTATGCTGGTGCATGCAGTAAACTATGCTGGTGTTTACAGTAAACCAACGCAGTGCTTTTCACAAAGCATGCCCATCATTTGATGCTAGCTTAATTATACCCAAAAAGGCGCCGTTTTATATTGGTATAAAACGGCGATAACAGTCCGATTCGTTGGAAAATATTATATTTTTTCTGTAGAAAAGTGATTTTTAAAGCATGATAAAGTTCTTTTTAATTTTAAAATCTATAGCGATAGATAAGTGTTTATAAACGGCTAATTATTTTCGAATTTATGAGTTTTAAAGGAAATATATGATCATGAAAAATAAAGATCTCACTCATAATATCATTGCCTGTTTTTATGAGGTGTTTAGTGATTTGGGCTATGGGTTTTTAGAAAGTGTTTACCAGAACGCTTTGGACATAGAGCTGCGTAATTGTGGCCTAAATTTCAAAAGGGAAACCCAGTTACAAGTCTTATATCAAGAACAGCCGGTTGGGTTCTTTCGTGCGGATTTCCTGATTGAAAACAAGGTAATAGTGGAAGTCAAGGCTGGTGCAAATTTCCATGAAAGCGCTATTTACCAAACTCTTAATTACCTGAGGATGGCTAAACTAGAAACAGGGCTAGTAGTGCATTTTGGTCCACAGCCCATTATTAAAAGGGTTATTAATGATGTTTGAGTTAGAATCTATTCCTAAACACAGTCTAGGGCGCTGCTCAAGTCAGCATTTACCCTCGTGATCCACATTCCTCTTAATTGAACACAGAAGAAAGGAAAGCACAGATGAGTACTTTGCGCTGTGCATCCTTTAATCCGTGTAGTCTGTGTTCCTGCATATTGAACACGGTGGAAAGGATAACACGGATGAGCTCTTTGCGCTGTGCACCCTTTAATCCGTGTAGTCTGTGTTCCTGCATATTGAACACGGAGGAAAGGATAACACGGATGAGCTCTTTGCGCAGTGCCTCCTTTAATCCGTGTGATCCGTGTTCCTAGATATTGAACACGGAGGAAAGGATAACACGGATGAGTACTTTGCGCTGTGCATCCTTTAATCCGTGTAGTCTGTGTTCCTGCATATTGAACACAGAAGAAAGGATAACACGGATGAGCTCTTTGCGCTGTGCATCCTTTAATCCGTGTGATCCGTGTTCCTAGATATTGAACACGGAGGAAAGGATAACACGGATGAGTACTTTGCGCTGTGCATCCTTTAATCCGTGTGATCCGTGTTCCTAGATATTGAACACGGTGGAAAGGATAACACGGATGAGCGCTACTTTTTGGACTGTGGTCCGTGGTAGTAAATGGACGCATGTTAAGGCAAAGTCAATAAAGACTGTGAAAGCCTCTTAAATTACTACCTTCGCAATCTTTTAAAATTGACCCGAAAATGTCAGGCAAATATCCTGAGTACAAGCACTTAAACCTCGCCCAGATCAATCAAGATATCTTAGAGTTCTGGAAAAACGACGAGAGCTTTAAAAAGAGTATCACCAGCCGTGAAGGGGCTCCTGGATTCGTGTTCTACGAAGGGCCACCCTCAGCCAATGGAAAACCTGGAATTCACCACGTTATGGCGCGGGCGATAAAAGATATTTTTTGCCGCTTTAAAACCCTGCAAGGTTATCAAGTAAATCGTAAAGCAGGCTGGGATACCCACGGGCTACCAGTAGAGCTCGGCGTAGAAAAAGAACTAGGTATCACCAAAGAAGATATCGGTAAAAGCATTAGCATCGAAGAATATAATGAAGCCTGTAAAAAGGCGGTGATGCGCTATACCGACATTTGGAACGACCTCACCGAAAAGATGGGCTATTGGGTGGATATGGATGACCCCTATATCACTTACAAACCCAAATACATGGAATCGGTATGGTGGCTGCTTAAGCAGATGTGGGAAAAAGACCTCATCTACAAAGGCTACACCATTCAGCCTTATAGCCCTAAAGCGGGAACCGGACTTAGCTCCCACGAGCTTAATATGCCGGGTAGCTACCGCGATGTAAAAGACACCTCGGCTATTGCGCAGTTTATCGCTCAAAAGGACGCTAAATTCCAAGCAGTGTTTGGAGATGCTGTGGCTGATGATGACCAAGTATATTACATCGCTTGGACCACCACCCCTTGGACCCTTCCTTCCAATACGGCCCTAACCGTTGGCCCTAAAATCGAATACCAAATGGTGGATAGCTATAACCCCTACACTGGCATTCGCCAAAAGGTGGTATTAGCTAAAAACCTAGTATCCAAATACTTTAAACCAGAAGGTGCGGAGCTGGATATGGAAGCCTATAAACTGGGCGATAAAGTAGCTCCTTGGCGAGTGGTTTGGGAAGGTCATGGTCGTGATTTAGAGAACTTGCGCTACGAGCAATTACTAGACTGGGCCCAGCCTTACGAGGGTGCAGAAAATGCCTTCCGCATTATTTTAGGAGATTTCGTTACCACCGAAGATGGTACCGGTATTGTGCACACGGCCCCAACTTTTGGTGCCGATGATGCCAAAGTTGCCCGTGAAGCCAATCCACCAGTACCACCAATGTTGGTATTGGATGAGAATGATAACCCTGTTCCCTTAGTAGATCTTCAAGGACGTTTCCGTGAAGGAATTGGGCCTTTCGGCGGATGGTACGTGAAAAATGAATACTATGCCGATGGTGAAGCTCCCGATAAGTCGGTAGATGTAGAAATCTCCATCCAACTAAAAGAGCGCAATCAAGCCTTTAAGGTTGAAAAGTACAATCACAGCTATCCCCATTGTTGGCGTACCGATAAGCCGGTTTTATACTACCCGCTAGACTCGTGGTTTATCCGCGTAAGCGCTGAGAAAGAAAAAATGGTTTCGCTGAACAAAACCATTAACTGGAAGCCTAAAAGCACGGGGGAAGGCCGCTTTGGAAATTGGCTTGAAAATGCCAACGACTGGAACTTAAGTCGCTCCCGCTACTGGGGCATCCCTTTACCTATTTGGTCTACCGAAGATGGTAGCGAGCGCAGAATTTTTGGCTCTGTAGCCGAATTAAAAACTGCTTGCGACGAAGCTGTGGCTAAAGGACTGATGGAAAAACACCCCTTTGCCGATTTTAAGGAAGGGGATATGAGTGAGGAGAATTACAATCAAGTAGATCTTCACCGACATGTTGTAGATGACATCGTTCTGGTATCAGAGTCTGGAAAGCCAATGCGTCGCGAAGCCGACCTTATCGATGTATGGTTCGACTCCGGTTCTATGCCTTATGCGCAATGGCATTACCCATTTGAGAATAAAGAACAAATTGATCAATTAACTCCGGCCGATTTTATCGCCGAAGGAGTGGATCAAACCCGAGGTTGGTTTTATACCCTACACGCGATTTCATCTTTGGTATTTGATCGTGTAGCCTACAAAAACGTGGTTTCCAATGGCTTAGTTTTAGATAAAAACGGCGCTAAAATGTCTAAGCGTTTAGGCAATGCCGTGGATCCCTTTACTACCATCGAGAAGTATGGTAGCGACCCGGTGCGTTGGTATATGATTAGCAATGCCTCACCTTGGGACAATCTAAAATTTGATTTAGCTGGCGTTGAAGAAGTGAAACGTCGCTTCTTTGGCACCCTATACAATACCTATTCCTTCTTTGCGCTTTACGCCAATATTGATGGCTTTGAATATGATGCTGAAAAAGAAACAGAATGGTCGAACCGCCCCGAGCTAGACCGCTGGATCTTATCGCGCCTACAAGAGCTTATCCGCACGGTAGAGCAACATTTTAACGACTATGAACCTACCAAAGCCGCTCGAGCTATTGAGTACTTTGTAGATGAAGAGTTAAGCAACTGGTATGTGCGCTTAAACCGCCGTCGTTTCTGGAAAGGAGAGATGAGTGAAGACAAGCAAATGGCCTATGAAACCTTGTTCTATTGCTTACGCAGCTTAGCGCAGATGATATCGCCAATTGCCCCATTCTTTGCCGATCGTTTATACCAAGATCTTAATCCTGGAAAAGCCGAATCGGTACACATTAGTAAATGGCCAGCCCTTGCCGAGGATGCCATTGATAGCCATCTCAACGAAAGAATGGCCATGGCCCGTAACCTTACTTCCATGGTGCTTTCACTACGAAAGAAGGAACGCATTCGGGTTCGCCAGCCCTTGCAAAAAATTATGGTTCCCGCTCTTAGCGATGAAAAAGCAGAGCTATTAGCCAGTATTAAGGATATACTTTTAGCCGAAGTAAACGTTAAAGAGCTGGAAATTCTTAGAGAAGTGGAAGGCGTATTGGTAAAAAGCATCAAGCCTGACTTTAAGAAACTCGGTCCACGTTTCGGGAAGCACATGAAGCAAGTAGCGGCCGCGATCCGCGAATTTGATCAAGCGCAAATTAGTGCCTTGGAAAATGAAGGCCATTACGAGCTTGAGATCAACGGAGAAATGCAAAGCATTGAAGCGAGCGACGTAGAAATTCACACCGAGGATATTCCGGGCTGGTTAGTGATGAGTGAGAATAAACTTACCGTGGCGCTTGATATTCATATCGATGAAGATCTAAAATCGGAAGGTATGGCCCGCGAACTTGTAAACCGTATCCAAAACCTACGTAAGGATAGCGGCCTAGAAGTTACCGATCGCATCGAGGTGCAATTACTGGAAGATGCCGCGCTGAAGGAGGCATTGACTAAAAATCAAGACTATGTTAAAACCGAGGTTTTAGCCGATTCTATAAGCTGGAAAAGCGAGGACTTTGAAGGTGAGGAAATTGATTTTGAAGACGTTAAAAGCAAACTTAGCCTAAGGAAAAGCCATTAAGGGTTTTTTCTATATTTGGCAGATTTTAAAAAACAGAGAGCTTTAACAGGCTTAGACCACTAAATATCAACTCATTATGAGTGAAGAAAAATTAAGATACAGCGACCAAGAACTTGAAGAATTCCGCGAAATCATTCAAGCTAAAATTGAAAAGGCAGAAGCCGATTTAGCGGTATTGAAAGAGAATTTTGCGAACGATCGTAATAATGGTACCGACGATACTTCTCCTACCTTTAAAGCTTTTGAAGAAGGTAGTGACACCATGAGCAAAGAGGCGAATAGCCAACTAGCCGCGCGTCAGGAGAAATTTATCCGCGACCTCCACAATGCGATTAACCGTATTGAAAATAAAACCTACGGAATTTGCCGCGTAACCGGAAAGCTAATTAGCAAAGAACGTTTACGCCTTGTGCCTCACGCTACCTTAAGTATTGAGGCAAAAAACAGACAATAATATGCGCAAAGCCCTCTGGATCATCCTGGGTGTTTTAATCCTTGATCAAGCCTTAAAAATTTGGGTGAAAACCAGTTTTACCCTCGGTGAAGATTTGGTAATAGCCGATTGGTTTATCCTACATTTCACCGAAAACCCAGGAATGGCCTTTGGTGTAGAGTTCGGTGGTACTTGGGGAAAGCTCTTGCTTAGCCTTTTCCGTATTGCTACCGTTGTTTTCATCTTTATCTGGCTAAAGCGATTAACACAAAAAGGCATACCACAGGGCGGCATTATTGCCGTAGCTCTTATTCTAGCCGGAGCTCTTGGTAATATTATCGACTCCGCATTTTACGGACTCATTTTTCAAGCTTCTGATGCCTACACCGTGGCCGAAATGTTTCCCGAAGATGGCGGCTATGCTCCCTTCCTCTTTGGAAAGGTGGTAGATATGTTCTACTTCCCAATTATAAAAGGTTATTTACCAGAGTGGTTAGGCGGCGACTACTTTATATTTTTCCGTCCGGTGTTTAATTTAGCGGATGCCGCTATCTCAACCGGTGTAGGTTTATTAATTTTAAACCAGAAAGCTGTTTTTAAGGAAGAGCCTAAAGAAGAAATCAGCGCAGAAAACTAAACTACCAACAAGGACCGTGAAAGACCTCATAGCCAACTTCAGTCAGCACCTACGCGATGCCCTCCAAATAATTGAAAAGTTCGAGTTTAAAGCAAGCGACCGTGCCATACAAAATGTAATGATCACCGGTTTAGGTGGATCGGGTATTGGTGGAAGCGCAATCCTCGACTTGGTGAGTAGCAGCGCCCAAGTGCCTATCACGGTTAATAAGAATTACGACATCCCAGCTTATGTTGGTCGACATACCTTAGTAATTGCCTGCTCCTATTCTGGTAATACCGAAGAAACGCTTCAGGCGGTGGCTAAAGCCGAGGCCAATGGCGCTATAATTGCCTGTATTAGTTCTGGCGGCACCCTTAAAGCTAAAGCTGATGAAAAGGGCTACAACTGCCTGAGCATGGTAGGTGGTAACCCACCAAGGGCAATGTTTGCTTATCCTTTTAGCTTTCTTCTCTATTACCTAAGAGCTTATGGTATTATTTCCGAAAACCCGATTCCCGCAATTAGTGCTGGCATCGAACTTCTAGATTCGGAGGAAGAAAACATCTTAGCGGAAGCGGAGACTTTAGCTAAAAACCTACAAAACACTACTGTTCAAATATTGGCTTGCGCCGGAAGTTTGGGCGTTGCCGCTCGTATGCGTCAACAACTAAACGAAAACGCCAAAATGTTGTGTTGGGAGGCCGAAGTACCCGAAATGAACCACAATGAATTAGTGGGCTGGGAAGGCGGAAACGATAGCTTTAGCTGCTTATTCCTCAGAAACGAAAGTGATAATCCACGAAACCAAAAACGTATGGATATCATTAAAGGTATTATCAACGATAAAACCCCACACGTTTTTGAACTTTGGAGTAAAGGCCAAGGGAATATCGAGAAAGCCTTATACCTTGTACACTTTGGCGACTGGGTTTCTTATTACCTCTCTGAGCTAAACAATGTTGACATTATGGACATTAAGTCCATAGACTTATTGAAATCCGAGTTATCGAAAATTCCACTGTAAAGACTCCGGTACTTTTTAAAGACCTGGGACTTATCGACTATCAAGAAGCCTGGGATTACCAAGAAGAGCTTTTTCAAGAAACGGTAGATCGAAAATTCCTAAACCGTAAACTTCCCGCCGAGGAACAGCAGGCTACCCAAAATCACCTGCTTTTCTGCGAGCATCCGCATGTTTATACCCTCGGTAAAAGCGGAAAACGCGAGCATCTGCTGGTAAGCGAAAAGGAACTCCAAGATTTAAAAGCCTCCTTTTACCCTATTAACCGCGGTGGCGACATAACGTATCACGGCCCCGGTCAATTGGTGGGCTATCCTATTCTAGACTTAGACCACTTTTTTCCTGATATCCATAAATACCTGCGCTTTTTAGAAGAGGTTTTTATTCGCCTCTTGGCGGATTACGGTTTAAAAGGGGAGCGTTCACCCAATGAAACCGGAGTTTGGTTTGATGTAGGTACTACTAATGCCCGCAAGATTTTAGCCCTTGGTGTACGCGCTAGCCGTTGGGTTACCATGCATGGCTGGGCATTCAACGTAAATACCGATTTAAGCTATTTCTCGCATATCGTTCCCTGCGGCATCCACGATAAAGATGTTACTTCCTTGGAAAGAGAACTGGGACACCCCGTTTCTATGGCGGAAATCGAGGCTAAGGCCAAGAGCTATTTTCAAGAAATTTTCGAGGTAGAACTCCTTTAAGAGTCTTTTAAATAACGCTCCAAATAGGGTAGTAATGCCAAGTCGGCCACTAGCATTTCCAATTCTAAAAGCTCTTCAACACTAAACCAACCCCATTCGTCGTGAGCCTGCAGATCAAGGCCAGGTAAATCATCTTTGCACAGAAAAGCCTCTAGGCGAAAGGCACCCGATTTATTTTCCCATTCTACGGTATGCAGCGATTGTGCTGGATTAATATTTACGGATAGCTCTTCCTTAATCTCGCGGATTAAAGCAGCGCTGGTTTCTTCGCCCGCTTCCACCTTACCGCCAGGAAATTCCCAATAACCTTCAAAGCTTTTACCGGGGGCTCTGCGTGCAGCAAAAACCTTGGATTCTGAATTTATAATAATGGCACAAACTACCTCTGTCATTTCGAATAGCAATTAAGTATTTTTGCCCTATGCCTGCCGAGAAAATCGCGAATATTTTAAAAACGCTTCCCCATAAACCGGGGATTTACCAGCATCTGGATAAAAATGGTAAAATCCTCTATATCGGCAAAGCTAAGGATCTAAAGAAAAGGGTTTCCTCTTACTTCACAAAAGGTCATGATAGCGCTCGCATTCGAGTAATGGTGAGCAAAATTGTGGACATCCAAATTATCATCACCGAAACCGAGTTTGATGCGCTTTTGCTGGAAAATAACCTAATTAAGGAATACCAGCCACGTTATAATATCAACCTTAAGGATGATAAAACTTATCCTTGGATTTGCATAAAAAAAGAGCCCTTTCCGCGCATTTTTCCCACCCGAAATTTGGTGAAAGATGGCAGTGAATACTTCGGGCCTTATGCCTCGGTTAAAGTTATGAAAACGGTATTGGGTTTAATCCGACAGCTCTATACCCTAAGAACCTGCAAGCTTAATTTAAGTGAAGAAAATATAGAATCGGGGAAATACCGGGTTTGCCTAGAATATCATATTGGCAATTGCAAAGGACCTTGCGAAGGATATCAAACTGAAGTCGATTATCTAGAAGACGTTCAATCTGCCCGGGAGCTTATTAAAGGTCATCTTAATAAGGTAAAGCAAATGCTGCAAGAGCAGATGCAAGAAGCTGCTACCAATTTGCAGTTTGAGGAAGCGCAAAAGCTTAAGGAGAAATACGAAATCGTTGATCGTTATCAGGCCAAAAGCACCGTAGTGCATCCGGGTATCACTAATGTAGATGTGTATAGCGTGTTTAGCGATGCTGAGTTTGCCTACGTGAACTTTCTAAAGATTATGGATGGCTCCGTATTGCAATCACATACTCTAGAATTGAAGAAGAAACTGGAAGAAGAAGATTCAGAAATTCTCGAAATGGCGATTCCCGAGCTGCGCCAACGTTTTCAGTCGAATGCCCGCGAGATCTACGTTTCCCATGAAATCGGTTTAGAAATTCCCGAGCTTAAAATTTTCCGACCTCAACGAGGTGATAAAAAAAGCCTTATTGACCTTTCACTTAAAAATGGCCGATACTTCCGATTAGAGAAATTAAAGAACATTCAAATTATTGATCCCGACCGCCATGTAAAGCGCCTAATGAAGCAAATGCAGCAAGACTTGCGCATGTCGGTAGAGCCTCGCCATATCGAGTGTTTCGATAACTCTAATATTCAAGGTACCAACCCTGTTTCGGCTTGTGTGGTTTTTAAAGATGGGAAGCCTAGTAAAAAGGATTATCGCCATTTTAATATTAAAACCGTTGAGGGCCCTGACGACTTTGCCAGCATGTACGAAGCGGTATACCGGCGTTATCGCCGACTCCTAAATGAGGGAGATGATCTACCTCAACTCATCGTAATTGATGGGGGTAAAGGTCAGCTTAGTGCCTCGGTTAAAGCATTGGATGATTTAGACCTTCGTGGCAAAATTGCTATCCTAGGTATTGCCAAACGCCTAGAAGAACTGTATTTCCCTGGGGATAAATATCCGCTGTACCTCGATAAACGCTCCGAAACTTTAAAGGTAATCCAACGTTTGCGCGATGAGGCGCATCGTTTTGGTATCACCCATCATCGCAATCGCCGCTCTAAGGGCACTTTTAAAAGTGAACTAAATGATATTAAAGGCATTGGTGATGAAAGTGTGAAATTACTTTTACGTAAGTTTCGAAGTGTGAAGAAAGTACAAGAGGCAGATTTAAAAAGTTTGGAAGAAGTACTTGGCCTAAGCCGGGCTAAATTGGTACACCAACATTTTCACTCCGAGGATTCTGAAAAATGAAAAAAGCCTTAATCCTAATCCTGCTCAGCTTTAGCCTCAACGCTCAAGAAAAAGACCTCAAAATAGGCTTAGTACTTAGCGGTGGAGGTGCTAAATGCATGGCTCAAATTGGCGCTTTAAAGGTTATTGAAGAGGCGGGCATTCAAATCGACTATATCGGAGGCACCTCCATGGGGGCGATCATTGGTGCGATGTACAGCCTAGGATATAGCGCCGCAGAAATTGAAGACTATCTTAAAAATGTAAACTGGGATGCGCTTTTAAGTAATAAAGTACCGCGTAATCGATTAAGCTTTTTCGACCGTAAGGCAGACTCCCGCTATATCCTACACTTTCCCATTGATAGCTCCGGAGTGCGCATCCCGAAAGGGGTAAACTTCGCTCAATATATCATGAAAGAGCTAAGTACCATTACCCAGCAAAGTCATCCTTACCTTCATTTCTCAGAACTTCCCATTCCCTTCTTTTGCGTAGCAACCAATTTGGAATCGGGCACCATGCGCGTTTTTGAAGAGGGCCGATTAATTGACGCTTTAAGAGCTAGCTCTGCTTTTCCTTCTTTGTTTACGCCTTACCTATTTGAAGACAGCCTATATATCGATGGTGGGGTTTTAAATAATTACCCCGTGGCGGTAATGGAGGAGAAGGATTTGGACTACATCATTGGGGTGGATATGCAAGACTACCTTAATGATCGAGAAGAGTTAAACAGTGTAGTACGCGTTTTAGAGCAAACCTCCGCCTTTTTAAATGCGCGTAACCGCGATGAATCGGAATCTCTAACGGATATCTGGATCACCCCAAAAATTCCGGAAGCTGGAATTACCACCTTCGAACTATTTGAAGAAATAGTAGCCGCTGGCGAAGCAGAAGCTCGCAAACATATTGATGAATTAAAGGCCTTAGCTGCCAAGGATCAACCTGCAAAGAAGCTCAATGAAAAAGCCACTCCAATCGATAAGTTTTACGTGCGGAAAATTCAAGTGAATGGACTCCAAAGCCTTACTGAGGATTTTGTGAAGGGCAAACTCCGTGTGCGAGAAGAGAAGGTTTGTGAAATAGAACGCCTAGAAAAAGGCTTGGATCAACTTTATGGCACTAAGTATTTTACCAATATCGATTACACTTTGGTACCTGCCGACACGGGTTATTACCTCAATATAAACCTGCGGGAAAAAGAATATTTC
>CATMQD010000041.1 GCA_950073045.1 uncultured Flavobacteriales bacterium
TCACGCAAAGTCAATCAAAAGAACTGTCTTTTCTAGATCATGGTGTATTTCAACTGATTAAAGAATAGCTGAGGTCTTCAGAACAGAAGAATAGTATTAATTTTGAAGATACCAATTAACCAAACCACCTAATATGTCGCGAGAGTCCAATATCAGAATAGGACATCTTGTATATCAGTCCTTGCTTATACTTATTGTGGCTGCCACTACCTTGTGGTTAGCCCTATCGGGCTACGACTATTATCAAACGCCTTTGGAAGAGCGCTTTTACCATGAGCAACATCAATGGTTTAAGGCCTCTGGTTTATTCGGGCATGGGCTTGGGGTGATCGGCACGCTCATGATTACCATTGGGGTGTTTTTATACATCCCCGCAAAAAAGTATGGTTTTTTAGAAAAGTTTATTCGCCTACGCTACCTTTTAGAGTTTCACATTTTCCTCTGTACGCTGGGTCCGATCTTAATTTTATTTCACACCACCTTTAAATTTGGCGGTGTAGTATCGGTGGCCTTTTGGTCTATGGTCTTGGTAGTTTTATCGGGAGTTATAGGTCGTTATATTTACCTTCAAATCCCACGTAGTATTTCTGGACGTGAGATGAGTCGAAAAGAGATTAAAGAGGCACAAGAAGCTTCTTTAGAATCTTTACAGGAGCTTAAGCTGAAGGCCCCTGCTTTATATGATCGGATTGCTAATTACACTAATCCCGAAAAGGGCTATTGGGCTCGTCGTAGCTACATTAAACGGGAGTTTCAACAATTGAAGAAGGAACTTTTCGTTTCTGAATTATCGAAGCAGGAGCAAAAAGCGGTTTTAATCAACCTTCGCAAGGAGATGAAGCTTCAAGCTAAAATCGACCGCTTGGAACAAATGCAAAAGCTCTTTCGCTATTGGCATGTTGCCCATCGACCCTTCGCCTTGATTATGCTTATTGTTTTAATTGTGCATGTGGTTGTAACCATGGGCATGGGTTATACTTGGATTTTTTAGGATGTGGGAAGCGCTTATATATGGACTGGTATTTTTAGTCTCTACACTAATAGTGGTTTACTATTGGCGATCGGGGAAGAAGCGCTCCCAAGACATCGAAGCGAAAGCGAGTCTGGCGCAAGAAGAGGGGCGAATTCAGCCGGTATCCTTGCATCCTTATGTAGACCCTAATCGCTGCATTGGCAGTGGTGCCTGTATTCGGGCTTGCCCAGAAGAGGATATATTAGGCCTTTTAGATGGACAAGCTACCTTGATAAACGCCAGCAGTTGTATTGGTCATGGTGCATGCTTCCATTCTTGCCCGGTAGATGCCATTAGCCTGCGCATTGGTACCGAAGAACGGGGGGTAGATTTACCTCATGTTAAGCCCGACTATGAAACCAATATAAATGGTATTTACATTGCCGGGGAATTAGGAGGCATGGGCCTCATTAAGAACAGTGCAGAGCAGGGGGTGCAGGCTTGTGCAAATTTGATTAAAGGATTACCGGAAGAGCGTTCCTGCGAATTGGATTTAGTGATAATTGGCGCTGGTCCAGCAGGTATAGCTGCGGCTTTAAAAGCTAAAGAGCAGGGAATTAATTTTAAAGTGCTGGAGCAAGATTCTTTAGGTGGTACCGTGTTTACATTTCCAAGGGATAAGGTGGTGATGACCCAACCGATGAAGTTACCGCTCTATGGCGACCTAAAACTTTATAATACTTCCAAAGCGGAATTGCTCGAAACTTGGACCGAAGTCTTGCAGAGGCATGAAATCGAAATTCAGGAGCATTGCAAGGTAGAGACGATAAAGGAGTTGGAAGAGTACCATTTCGAGCTAAAGCTCGCTAATGGAGATACCCTAGAAAGCCGTTCCATAATAATTGCAATCGGCCGTCGTGGTAGTCCTCGGAAACTGGGAGTACCCGGTGAAGAAAGTAGCAAAGTGGCCTATCGCCTATTAGAGCCCGAGCATATAAGCGGAGAAAAAATATTGGTAGTTGGTGGAGGCGATTCGGCAGTAGAGTCGGCGCTTTTGCTAATGCAACAGAACGAAGTCACCTTATCCTACCGAAAGCAACATTTTGCCCGTATCAAAAAAGGGAATCAGCAAAAGCTCGAAGCCGCTTTCGCGGAAGGAAAGATTCGTCCGCTATTAGCCTCAAATGTGCTAGAAATTAAGCCCCAGGAAGTAGTATTAAGTGATTCGGAGCAGAAGGAAATTAGAATCGAAAATAATCGGGTGTACATATTTGCTGGTGGTGAATTACCAATTCCATTTTTGAGGGAGGCGGGAATTACAGTAGAAAAAACCTTTGGTAAAACCCTTAAAAAGCATTGAGAGCAGCTAGTTACATATTCGGCTTTTTAATGTTGACGCTAAGTTTTAGCCTTCAAGCTCAGTTTTCGCCGGGTAAGCTATCACAGGCGCATGCCGAATATGAGGGCCTGGATAACTGTACCCTTTGCCATAAAATTGGTGCTCAGGTGTCGGAACAGAAATGCCTCGAATGCCATAAAGAATTGCAAAGTTTAATTGATGCCGATCGAGGTTACCACTCCTCCCAAGAGGTGCAAGAGAAAACCTGTATTAATTGCCATAGCGAGCATCATGGACGAAAATTCGATGCGGTTCGTTTTGACCAAGAAAACTTCGATCACGAACTTACTGGCTATAGCCTGAAAGCTGCTCACGACCGTATTGACTGCCGCGATTGCCATAAACCCGACTATATCGGAGATCCCGAAATCGCTAAACGCAATGAAACCTTCTTAGGCTTAGAAGAGGCTTGCCTTACTTGCCATGTGGATTACCATCAAGAAACCTTAGGCGAGGATTGTTTATCCTGCCATAATTATGAGAGCTTTGAGGAAACACCGGGTTTTGATCATGCCAAAACCGACTTTCCCTTAAAGGGGAAACACCAGCAAGTGCAATGCATTGAATGCCATGCTAAAGAAACCCGGCAAGGGCGGGAATTTCAAAAGTTTAGTGACCTAGCCTTTAGCCAATGTACCGATTGTCATGAAGATGCCCATCAGGGGAAATTTGGTCCCTCGTGTACCGATTGTCATTCAGAGCAGTCGTGGTCGCAATTAAAAAATACCCATCGCTTTAATCACGATTTAACGGATTACCCACTCCAAGGGAGGCATAAATTGGTTTCATGTAATGAATGCCATACAAGTGGAAATTTTAAAGTGCAACTAAACTTCGCTAATTGCACCGATTGCCACGAAGACTATCATCAAGGAGAAATTGCCAGCATTACATTGGGCCAACAAGATTGCAAGGATTGCCATAGTTTGGAAAAGGCTTTCACTTGGTCCTCTTATGATTGGGAAGACCATCAAGAAAGTGACTTCCCTTTAGAAGGAGCACATTTGGCCACGCCTTGTTTTGCTTGTCATAAAGAGAGCGCTGAAAGTCGGTGGGACTTTGCTTTCGAGTCACAATCTTGTGTTTCCTGTCACGATGATATTCACGATCAAAACATCAGCGAAAGCTTTTATCCCGAAAAGGATTGCGAGGCTTGCCACAATACAGAACGCTGGTCGCAGATTAGTTTCGATCATAGTGCAACAACTTGGGACTTAGATGGAGCCCACGCTCAGCAGGATTGTAGAGCTTGCCATTTTGAAGGGGAGGAACAGCATTTTAATGATTTAGAACAAAGCTGTATTCAATGTCATAATAATGTTCATGGAGAACAATTTGCACCAGAAGGTAAAGCGGATTGCACTTTATGTCATCGTAGCGCCTTGACATGGAATGCAGATAATTTTGATCATCAACAAACTGAATTTCCTTTGGAAGGACGGCATGCAGAAATCGACTGCCAAGAATGCCATAAACCCGAATTACAAACGGATGGCTCCGAAATGGTCATCTATAAAATTGAAAGTTTCCAATGTATAGATTGTCACGGATCCTGATTTTCCTGCTGAGCCTAAGCGGAATGCTTTCGGCTCAAAACCCTCATGGTGATGATTTTCAGATTAATTGTTCTGATTGCCATAATTCTGGTTCTTGGCAGGTAGCAATAGAGTCTATAAAATTCGATCACGCCAGCACAGGCTTCGAATTAGAGGGCCGCCATGCATCAGTGCAATGCATGGATTGCCACCAAGACTTAGAATTCCGACAGGTGGGAAACCAATGTATTGATTGTCATGAGGATGTACACCAGATGAGTGTGGGGAACGACTGCCAGCGCTGCCATGATAATGAGTCTTGGCTAGTTTTCGATATTCCTGAATTGCATGAGCAAAATGGTTTCCCTTTACAAGGTGCGCATATCACCTTGGCCTGTGTAGATTGTCATGATAATACCAATAATCTGGTTTGGGAGCGGCAAGGGCAGGAGTGTGTGGATTGTCATCGTGAAGATTATATGCAGACCAATGATCCCAATCATCTTGAGTCTGGATTTTCTATAAACTGCGTGGAATGCCATGAACCGCTTAGTCAAGTTTGGGGAGGCGATAACTTCCATTACTTTTTCCCTTTAACCTTGGGTCATAACGGCTTAGACTGCATGGAGTGTCATGTGAGTCCCACTTATGATCAGATAAGTCGCG
Organism: uncultured Flavobacteriales bacterium; assembly: GCA_950073045.1. GTDB lineage: Bacteria > Bacteroidota > Bacteroidia > Flavobacteriales > Schleiferiaceae > Croceimicrobium. Next base: position 4,553 of record CATMQD010000041.1, read on the forward strand.
TTTGTTCAACTTGTCATATGGAGGATTACCAGAATGCTCAAAACCCTAATCATCTTGTTTCGGGTTTCCCACATGATTGTGCCCTTTGCCATAGCACCGCTCCAGGCTGGTCGCCGGCAAGCTTCAATAATCACGATGAGCAGTATTTCCCCATTTACAGTGGCAATCACCGAGGAGAATGGAATTCTTGCACTGACTGTCATCTAAACCCAAGTAACTTCAATGTCTTTAGCTGCATCGACTGCCATGAACATAGCAATGAATCGGAAATGCGCGATGAGCATGATGACGTTGGAGGTTTCCGTTTTGAAAGTAATGCCTGCTATAATTGTCATCCCGACGGAAGAGAATGATGACACCAATTCGATATATCGTTTTCTTGGCATTACTGGGCTTTGGCTTACAAGCACAAAGTTTTAAGGAGGCCGAAGTAAGCTTCATTAGTGGGGAAAGCGTTTACCTCCGTTTTGAGGATACCCAAGGTGTGCAAGAGGGTGATACCCTTTATAATTTAGAGAGTGGAAAGGCCTGCTTAGCGATACTGCGCGTGTCTTCAGTATCCTGTTTGGCGAAATCAATTGGCAATTGTACAATCGAAAAGGGTATGCGTTTTCAGATGCGCCTTGCGGTTGATGTGGAAACGGCTAAAGAGGAGAGGCTGGTGGAAGATGAACCAATTTTGAGTGGAGTGCAGGCCGAATCTAAAGAAGACAGTTTAGCGATTAATAAAGAAACTGGTGGAAGTACCAAGCCCAGTCCTAAGCACAACTATTTAAATATCGGCCTAAGTACTGCCCTTACTCAAAGTGATAATGGTCGTAATAATTACCGTAGTGCACTACGCACAACATTTAGAATGGATAGTTTATTTGGCCAGGACTTAAGTTTAGAAGCTTACGGTATACTTAAAGATTATCGTCGAAATTACGAGAGCGAGGCCGATCCATTTAGAGCCAATTTGTATAACCTCGCCTTGATTTACGGGGCTGGGGAGCATCATAAAATAAGTCTCGGTCGAAAGATTAACCGCCGGGTATCCTCTTTAGGCGCCATAGATGGACTGCAATGGGAGGGAAGCTGGAATCGCTGGAGTGTAGGAGCTATTGCTGGCAGTAGGCCCGATTTTGAGACTTTCGGTTATAATCCTGATCTTTTACAATATGGACTTTATGGAGCCTACGATTGGCAAGAGAAAGCGAGCTCTGGTCAATTTAGCCTTGGAGTTTTAGAACAGCGTAATGCTGGAGCCATTGATCGCCGCTATTTATACACCCAGCAAAATTTTTCCTGGGGTCGATTTTATGCTTTTGCTTCAGCGGAAGTGGACTTGTATGAAAACTTCGATACCGCCGCAGCCACCAATACCGCTAAACTTAGTTCCTTGTATTTGTCTCTGCGCTATCGCATTACAGATCGCTGGAGTGTTTTTGCCTCCTACGATAGCCGACAGCAAATTATTTTCTTCGAACGCTATGACACGGAAGTGGAGCGTTTGCTAGCGGAGCAAGGAGCTCGACAAGGATTTAGAATTCGTAGTGATTATCGTTTCTTTCGGGCGACTACTTTAGGTCTAAGCTATAATTGGCGCAGTAATCCCACCTTTGGTAATCATAGTGAGAATTTACAAGCCTATCTACGACAAGGAAATTTACCTTGGATTGGTGGCTCTTTGGTTTATCGTTTCAATAAAAACCAAAATGGCAATTTAGATTCGGAGATTAACTCCCTGCGCTATTCCCGCAGCTTTCGTCAGAACTGGCAAATTTCGGCCTATTCGCGATACGTTTCCTATAAATACTCTTTTTGGGACATCACTTTAGACCCTCAAATGTATTATGGTTTGGAGTTTTCCAAGACCTTTGCCCAAAATTGGAATATTGGTTTGATGGGCGAGTATAGTCAAATCAGCGATCAAGATTTGATTCGGGTGTATTTACGCATCAATAGAAAATTAAGATTTTAAAAATGAGACGTTTAAGTCTATTAGGGCTAGTGGCTATTATTGCTGCTTGTAATCAACAGCCCAAAGTGTTGGAAGTAGAGGATGAGCAAGTAAAGGCCATCTTTAATGAAAAGGAGGCCCCAGAATCGTCGAATAGCGAGCATCATGTTCATCTTTTAGACACCTTACAAAGTAGTCGATATTCCTACCTAAAGGTGAGCGAGAATGATAAAGAATTTTGGTTGGCTACTATGCGGGCCAATTTTATCATTGGTGAGGATTATGTTTTTGAGAAAGGATTGTTTAAAACAGATTATTACTCTACCCAGTTCGATCGGAGTTTCGACGAGATTTACTTGGTGAGCGATCTTCGTCCGGCTTTTAGTGATGGACAGAAAAATGCCTTAGATAAGATGTTCGACTCCAAACCTGCGCGGTCTGCACCGAGCATAAGTTCGGAGGAAGACCTCGAACGGGAGGGTTCCCTTAAAATCGCGGAGCTCATTCAGAATGCCGAGCAATATGTGGGTAAAAGCGTGCAAATCACCGCTAAGGTAACTAAGATAAATGCCAATATAATGGACCGCCATTGGTTGCATTTAAAGGATGGAAGTTTTGATAATTTCGATTTAGTTGCGACCTCCCAAACTGCAGTTCCGGCGGGACATATAGTAACCATTAAAGCCACTTTAAATCGCGATGTTGATTTTGGCGCTGGTTATTCCTATGATTTGATTTTAGAAAATGCTGAAGTGATCCCTTGATGAAGAAGTCCAATCCCATTCAAAAAATTATTAATGCCTTTTTAGGTCGACGGGCGGCCTTAGTTTACATCTTACTTTTTGCCCTGGCCGTAGCGGTGGCCACTTTCGTGGAAAACGACTATGGGACCGATAGTGCCCAGAAGGTGATTTACCAGGCCTTTTGGTTTGAGCTTTTACTCTTTTTATTCAGTGCCTCTCTGGTAGTGAATATCCTTGAAATGCGCTTGATTCCTCGTAAGATGTGGTCGGTGCTTACTTTCCACCTAGCAATCATTGTGATTTTAGTTGGAGCTGGCATTACCCGTTATTTCGGTTATGAGGGGATGATGCATATTCGAGAAAATCAATCTTCTAATGAATTTGTATCTAGCGAAACCTATCTCAAATTTCAGTTTCAAAAGGATGGGAAAAGCTATGATATTAAAGAACCGGTATTATGGTCTTCCTTAGGAACCAATCGCTTTAAGGAATCCTATCAAATGGGAAGCGATCTGGTGGAGGTGGAGTTAAAGCAATGCCTCATCAATCCCGAGTATGAAATGCTGGCAAGCGATAATGGCAGCCCAATTTTAAAGGTGGTTTTTGGCTCTGCCTCAGGTCGTAATGAATATTACCTTAGTTATAATAGTCAGCAAAATTATGGCGGTGTTCCCTTTTACTTCGGACCTGGCTCAAAGCCTGGTTATTTCTGTATCAATTTAAATGAGGAAGGGGATCCTGTAGTACATAGTGATCAGCCCTATTCATTTATGCGCATGGCCGATCGCCAGCAGTTTGATGTTCCCGCTGATAGCAGTGCGGCTTTAGCCTTGCGAAGCTTATATCAGTGGGGAGGAGCGGCCTTTGTTTTTGGTGATTATCAAGCCTCAGCGCAATTAAATCGCAAGCAAGGAGCTTTAAAAATAGAATCGGGATCTACCATCGGATTATTGTTTGAGGTGAAAAAGGGCGAGGAAACTCGAGAGGTATATCTTGAAGGTTATAAGGGTTATCCGGGCAGACCGGAACTAGTTAATTTCGAAGGACTAGAAATGTCCATGGCTTATGGATCTAAAATTCGCAGCTTGCCTTTTTCGATATATCTCTATGATTTCGAGATGCAGCGCTATCCAGGTACCAATTCTCCGGCTTCTTATGCCAGTGAAGTTCGTTTGGAAGATCCTCGAAATGGCGAAGAATTCGATTTTAGAATTTATATGAATCACATTCTTAATTACGATGGTTATCGTTTCTTTCAATCGTCTTACGATCGCGATGAACAGGGAACCTACCTTAGTGTAAACCACGATTATTGGGGTTCATTAGTGTCCTATATCGGATATGCCTTATTAACCTTGGGAATGCTATGGACTTTAGTTTCGCCCAACACCCGCTTTGCTTTATTGGCGAAGCAGATTAAGCAATTGAGAGCCAAACGAGCAGCTACTTTATTATTCTTGGCAGTGGCAGTTTTACCCTTGCAAGCGCAAAGGGAATTAGAGTCGGACCTTAATGCGGTAAGCGCCGAGCATGCCGAATTATTCAGCACGGTACTCGTGCAAGATGTACAAGGCCGAATGAAACCCATGCATACCCTTAGTCGAGAGGTAATGCGAAAAATGATCGGCAAAGAGACTTACCGTGGATTAGATGCTGATCAGCTTTTGCTAAGTATATGGTCTAATAATCGAGGCTGGTATTCCGAGCCAATGATTAAAATGCCTTATCATCCGCGTTTTGCTGAAATGGGTTTTGAGGATAAATATCAGCCCTTCAAAGCCTTCTTTAATACCGACGGTTCCTATAAACTGAATGAGGCGGTACAAGCGGCTAATTCAGTGATAGATAAAGAAAAAGGCACCTGGGAAAAGGCGGTTCTAAAATTGGATGAAAAGGTGAATATCTTCAATATGATCCTTTCGGGCTATTTGCTGAAAATCGTACCCCTGGAAGGTGATCCTAATAATACTTGGGTTTCGGCTTATGGACATGGTGAGCAAAAATCGGTAGTGGCCGAAAAACTTTTTCCCGCTTATAAAGAAGCTTTAAAACGCGGTCGCGAAGATGGGGACTATAGCTTAGCCAGTGGAATTATTAATGAGCTGATGAAATATCAAAATGCTCAAGATCCCGAGATACTGCCTAGCGACAGTCAGCGTAGCCTTGAGATATTCTTGAACGAACTAAAAGTTTTTAATCGACTAGCATTAGTTTATACCTTTTTGGGGTTAGGATTTTTAGTAGTTCTCTTTTTGCAAGTCTTTAAACCTGCTAAAGGATTTAATAAGTTGCATTTGGTACTATTAGTAATCATGTTTGCTGCTTTTATTTTCCATACCACCGGATTGGGATTGCGCTGGTATGTATCAGGCCGTGCCCCTTGGAGTAATGGTTATGAGAGCATGATTTACATTGCTTGGACTGCCACCTTAGCAGGATTAATTTTTAGTCGGAAGAGCAGTGGTGCCATGGCAGCCACTAATGTGTTGGCAGGGGTGGTTTTACTCATTGCCATGTTGAGTTATCTCAATCCGGAGATAACGCCCTTAGTGCCAGTTTTGCGCTCTTATTGGTTAACCATTCACGTGTCCTTAGAAGCTGGCTCCTATGGCTTTTTAATGTTAGGGGCTTTAATTGGTATCATCAATTTATTGTTGATGATCTTCCTGAATAAAAGTAATCAGAATCGTGTGCGCGATATGGTTTCGGAAATGACGAAGCTTAGCGAGATGACCTTAATTGGTGGCTTGTTCATGCTAGGTATAGGTACCTATTTAGGCGGTGTGTGGGCCAATGAAAGTTGGGGCCGTTATTGGGGTTGGGATGCCAAGGAAACCTGGGCATTGGTCTCCATTCTCGTTTATGCTTTTATACTACACATGCGCTTTGTACCCGGACTAAAAAGTTTGTTTGCCTTTAATTTCGGGAGTCTCTTTGGTTTGGCTTCCATCATCATGACCTATTACGGGGTAAACTATTATTTAAGTGGTTTACATTCTTATGCCGCCGGTGATCCGGTTCCCGTTCCCGCTTGGGTTTATTACTCGGTTGCCTTTTTAGTGCTCATTAGTGTGGTGGCTTGGTTTAGACAGAGAAGGGTGTGGTAGGGATTAGATTTTAGACGTTAGACGTTAGACGCTATGAAGATGCCTGATTTTGGTTGACCACAATTAAAGTGATCATCTATGAAAGCAAACATTCGATTGATTCGCCACGGTAGCTATTAAATACTGTTCGAATTACTTCAATACGAAGTCAAAGAGAGCAATGAGCGTTACCTCACCGAAAACTTTTACTCAGAGTAAAGAACTTCATTCCAGTAAAATCAAGTCTAAAAGTGAGCCCAGCGAACGTACTAAATACTAACTACTTACCACTAACCTTCCTTCTCCGCTCTAAAAGTCCCATTCGGTTGTAGTAAAACAATCTCCTCTTTGCCATCACGGGTTTCGAAACGCACTTTATAGCCGGTAAGGCCCTTAATGCTAAACTCGTTTTTAGAAATAGGAGTGAGGCTGTATTCTGGTTGACTAGGTACAAAGAGGCGTAAAACTCCATCTTTTACCGAAACTTTTAAATTGGTTCCAGCAAGGGTATAATTGCCCACAAATTGCTCTAAATCCGAGGCATCCATTTTTAAGTCTAATGGACTACGATCAAATACGATAGGATCGAGCATGGCCTCCATTTTAATCTTTACCGATGCAATATCTCCTAGGTCATTCGTTTGGAAGTTTATCTTTTCACCGCTGCCGCCGCTAGTGTCGACCCTGTTGTTTTCCACGGCATAGGCCTCAAAGATGTCGTAATGCAAGGGCTTTAGATAAGAAGTGTCTAAGGGGAAACGCGCATAAAGCGAATCGTTCTGCAGGTAAATTTTAAACTTGCCGTAACCCGGATGGTAGTAATAACCTTGATAGTCGACTAAATTATGAGCAACACCGCTATACACAGTCTCTTCAGGCGCTTGATCCTCCATTTTCTTCATCGACTCCTTGGCTTCATTTATCTGCTTTTCATAAAGCTCATGCCAATCGGTTTCTTCCAATCCAAGGACCATTTCCGAAATTAAGTTACGCGCTAAACCAGGCAAGGCCGAAGTATTCTGATTACATAAAACCACGATGCCAATATCATCGCTAGGGAAGAGGCATACATTGGCCGAAAAGCCATCGATATTACCACCATGCTCCATGCGGTAATGTCCATTAAAGGAAGAGGTAAACCAAGCATAACCATAACTATTAAGATGCAAACCTGGGAACTGAGGATCCGAAACTCCCTTGCCTAATAGCATTAAAGGATTTTGCGCACGGGCGATATAGCTTTTGGGAATAATCTGTTGATCATTATACTTTCCTTCATTCAGCCAGAGCTTAAGCCAATTCGACATTTCATAAACACTGCTGTTAATCGCGCCAGCTGGACCCATAGCTGCAATGTCGTAATAGGGCATTAAAATGGTTTCCTCAAAGTCTTGCAGGCGGTAACCTTTGGCCGCATTCGCGCTCTTTTGTAGTTCAGCAATGCTCACATTGGAGCTTTTCATATCTAGCGGAGCTAAGAAGTACTCCCGAATATTATCTTCCCAGGTTTTATCAGTCAGCTTCTCGCTAATCATGCCTTGAGCGAGATACATGAAATTATTGTAGTACCATTTTTCTCTTAAGCCGGTAAAAGGCTCTTGATATTCTACTCTAGCCAATAAACTATCACGGTTTTGAGTAGGAAAGAGGTACCAAGAATAATCGTGTCGCGGTAATCCGGTGCGATGTGAAATCATATCGAGCACCGTAACCTTATTATTCAGTTCATCATTATAAAACTTTAAATTGGGTAAATACTCGCGTGGACTAACCTCAAATGAAAAATCATGCTCCTCTTCCATAATCCCTAAAAGGGCGGTGGTAAATGCTTTGGAACTAGAGCCGATGGGGTAGAGGGTATGCTCATCAGCTTTAAGCTTTTGCGCTACATCGCGGTAGCCAAAGCCTTTGGTGTAAAGAATTTCATCTTTATAAACCACGGCCACTGAAAAGCCTGCCGTTTGGGTAAGTTCTCGTAAGGCCTCCAGCTTCTTATCGAGCTTTTTAGCATCGATCTTTGGTTGGGCAATCGCTAAATTGGCTAGGAAGCTTAGTACAAGGGTAATTAGGAAATGGGGCTTTTGCATGCTTGGTAATTTCGACTCTAAAGGTATTAATCAAAGTAAGGATCCATTAAGCCTTGCGGGCTATAATCAGTCTTTCTCCAAAATTGACCTGGATTAATGCTACCTTCAAACTCATTGCTGTAGAGCGTTTGGGACTCAGCTTCGGGGCTGGATTTATATTTAACTTCCGCTCTAAAGCGGGTGATAAAGGCGCCTTGATATTTGGGGATACTGAAATGCCAGTAATTATGCGGGGCCAGAAATACCGTATGATAACTATTACCACACCAACTGCTGGGTAGGTATTCGATGTCCTTCCATTCTCCGCTACGGTCTAATGCTTGAATTTTTAGGTAAAGGCGGCTGTCCTGAGCATCAAAGAAAATGGTGTCTTCACTGGGATTAGCGAGAATTAGGGATTGCCCTTTGTAAATATCCTCATACTTTAATCCGGGCTCAGAATACACTTCCAGGCTAAGTTTCGCATTTTTAAAGCGCTTGCTATCCTTTATTTTTTGAAAGCCATTTCTTGATCCGCCCCAGCCACCAGCTCCTGCTAATTCTTCTTTATAGGGAGAAGATGCATAAAAGTAGCCTCGATTCATATAGTCAATATTGAAATCTAAAAGTTGGGATGTATCAAGTTCCGAAGCTTGCCAAATGATATTCCCTTGGGGGCTGATATACATCATTCGACCTTCCTGCTCTGCGTAATAGGGAGAGTCTCCATTTCTTGGGATTTTTAAATTGTCGAATTGCGGTTTTAAATAGATATTTCGTTTAAAATCCCAATAGCCAAAAAGTCGTTTATAGTGATTTTCCCTGCTACCATCAGATTGGTTAATCACCAAAATATCCCCTTGCTTCTGAAGATTGCGATCGCTCCAATTACTATCGATTGGAGCACCAATACCCTCGCCATTTAAGTTTATTCTTTGCCAACCTTCCTTGGTTTTCACCAGTTCCCAGTCATTAGCAAAGGGAAGTAATTCAGAACCATAGTTGAAATTTAAAACCATTTGGTAAGGCGACTCATTTAAATAATTTCCCGCGGTATCGATTAAAAACCATTGCCAAGCGCTATCTCTAACAAAAGCTCGGTTTTTATGGAAAGTACTTATGAGCCCCCAAGCTTTGTTTTCGGCAACAATTTTCCCTTTGGTGTTTATTAAGCCTAAATGGGTATGATTGTAAACCTCTGAAACAGGATGCTCATCAGGGTTTAGCTCGAAGATTTTTACTGGTCGCAGTCCGTTTTTAAAATCGTAACTAATATTGGAAAAGTACCACTCTTTACCGGGCACTGTAAATTGGATTCTCCCCGAGGTATCAAGCACTACTCGGTGCTTAGCGAAATCCTTATGCTCCTCCACATAAAGCTCAGCGGTGAGAAGCCCTTCGCTTACTTCACTAAGAGTGGCATATTTCCCAAAGGGAATTTTAATTTCACCTCGACTATTTATAAGAGCATATTGGAATTTACTTTTAGTTCCTTCGCCTGGTATTTCTTTTATCGCGACAGCAAATCCTTCGGAGAATTCAGAAATATTGCTGTATATAGTGTCTAGTACAAATTGCCCCTTCCGATTTACAATTCCAAAATGATGGCTGGGGCTGCTTACAATACACAGTCCATGATCATTAAAGCCCTGATAGCTTAAATTATCATGCTGGAAAATGGTTTCACCCTGGCGGTTGATAAAATAGGCTTTGCCATTGCGAAACACCTTGGCCATACCATTGTTAAAGGATTCGGCATAATCGAACTGTGCTTCGATGCTGTATATGCCATTAGTATCGATATAACCATAATAGGCCGATTCTCGTACTGGGGCTAATCCTTCTGCGAAAGCACCAATAACATGGAACTTTGCCTTTATTTTAAGCTCTCCCTTAGGATTTATAAAGCCCCATTTTCCATTTTCATAGATGGGGAGGATTTGGTGTTTAGAGTTGTTTTGGCCCTGTGCACAAGGGCTAAAAAAAATGAATGCTAAAAAAAGTGCTAAAACTAACTTCATCTTACTGCTCTAAATATTCGCGATGGGTCGACTTTTGGGCTTTCATAAGCAAGATGCGGCTTATATAATCGCAAAGTTCTTGAAGGCCTTCATCGGAGTGAGCAAGTTCACCTTTAAAGTCTGATTCTTTATCGTTTTGGCCTAAAACAGTGACCTTGTGGATTTCATACTGATCGTAAACAATTTTACAGCCCTTAAGACAAGGAACGTATTCGGCATTTAACAAAGCAACAATTTCACCCGTTTTTGCGCTAATGATTTTAAGGCTCAAAATTTTCCCTTTAAGAATATGCGGCCAATTATGGGGTTGAAAGTAAATCCCGGTATAATGTGTTGTTTGTCTGGTTTTTGTTATTTCGACTATATAATCGAAGGGATAAGCTTTAAAGGGGTTCCGCCTCTTGTAATCGGTATAAAGCGCACGATCCATAACTTTGAAATGGTGACGTACCAAGCTGTTTTCCATAAACATTACCAAACGATCATTCCCGGCTAAGTCTTCGGTTTCGATTTCCGAGTCGGGCTCTTCACTCGAACGTACCAAGATTCTTAAATTTCGGTTGCTGTCTAAATCTCGCTGAAAACTTGGAACGATTAAATTGCTTTCGGCTAGCGGCTCAAATTTGACCCTTTTGATTTTTTTAATAGGCTCGGGACGAAATAATGCACAGGAGCTAAAAAGCAGTAATAAGATAAATAATAGGACTTGTTTCATGGCTAGGCTGTTTGAGAATAACGAAGGTTTTGCGGAGGCTGTTGTGAAGCTACTTAAATTAGGGCAAGCTCACTTCCGGACCCATAATTAGTTTCTGGTTTGGGTCCAATTTCTTTTTAAGATCATTAAGCCTAAAGTCGCGGGCTACAATATCTGCGGGAAGTGGGTACAGTTCTAATTGCAATTGGAAGGCTTCTTCACCAGAATTAGCTTTTATATAGCTGCGGAAATTATAAGCGGCCTGAGCTTCAATCTTTATTTTTTTGGGATAGCTCGTGTTGCAGTGAAAGGGGATGTAAATAGTCACCGAATCGTGAGTAGTGCTGAGCATATAGTCGAGGTTATTGCAGCTTTCAACTAAAATATATAAATCTTGAGTCCCAGTATTTATAAGCTCAGCATCTACTTGGTATACATTAGCTCTAGCGCTATCTGGACTGAGGATATATTTTAGCTCTGCCTTTTGGGCGGATAGCAAGCTTGCTGATATCAGAAGAATTAGGAGCGAGGAGATTTTCATAGGCCGGCAATGAAGGCTAAAAATAGCTGAGCTCTCGTTCCCAAACAAAATTTAGGCTGTCATCACTAAAGCGTCTTTTGGTGATCCAGTTCCCATATTCATCATCAATATATTCAAAGGAAGTCCGATTTGTTTGTACACTATCACCATTGAACCACTTTTGATCCACCAATCGCCCTTGCTCATCGTAAAAGCTCATGAAGCGGGTATAATCTCCATTTTCTTTTAAGTAGTCTTGAAAATACTCCTGGCCTAAGCTATCATATTTGTATGTGCGAACACTTTCTTGGGCGCCATCTGCTTTAAAGCGGATTTGCTTAATTTTTTGATCAGCGGAATTATATTCATAGCGAGTTTCAAATTCCTTATTTATGCTTAAGACCTGATATTTATAGCTTACCTCGCGACCAAGCGAATCGTACTCGTAAGTGCTGATGTATTTAGGTTCTTGGTTTTCATCTAAGGTGACTTCTTGAATTAATTGGCCCTGCTCATTTTTTACGCTAGCCTTATTAGAAACCAACTTTCCCAGATTATTATAGGTATAACTAGCACGCAGCTGTTTTAAGCTATCCCATTTAAAAATGGTCTTTTGGTAAAGGCTGCCATCATTTTCTAATAAATGTTCCTCGGCCATTAGGCCATCTCTCCCAAAGATTACCTTGCGACTAAGCATTTCCTGGAACATTTTTTCTCTAGACATTAATTCTGAGCTCCTTAAGCTTAGAGTAGCCTCTATATAACTTTTTATTTGCGGAGGATCCATTGGTTTAGAAGGTAGGAGACTCAAACCAAAAAGGAGGCTAAGACTTAAGACAGATTTTAGCATTGAAGCAAGGTTTTAGATTATTCTACAAAGGCTTTAAAGCTAATCTTGGCTCTACTTTTAAGCTTGGTGTCAATATAGAGTTGATAACCAGGTTTTAAGCGGAAATCTTTGGTTGTAAGAGCTTGCACTTCTTTAATCTCGATGATTTCATTGCCTTTTTGGATACGGACTTCAAAAACGGATTGCTCAAGATTTTCCACCGTGGCGACGCAGTCTTTTCCTTCAAAGGGATTTTTGGCTCCATTTTGTCCGGGCTCCTTACCAGTGAGGAGCATACTTTGATTGGGCTTAAACTCAAAAATACTGTCGTCGGATTGGGCAATGCTTGTGGAAAGACCAAGTGTTAGAACCAAAAGCAAGGTGCTGAATAGACTTTTCATGGTAATTGTTTTAATGTTTTAGAATCATCATTTAGCAACACCGCCTTTATCTTAAAGTTCTCTTTATCAATTTCCTTACGGAAGATGAATTTAAGGCCAAAGCAACAATGGCAAGAGCAAAAAGTGCCATAACCTTGATAGTGCAAGTTTAAAACCCCGCTACTATCTATGCTGGCATCGCAGAGAAAATCGTAACAGCAATTATCGTAAACATTAAAATCAATACTTAGCGTGGAGTCACTAACCTCGATAGAATTGATGTGGTCTTTAGCTCGATACACTTCCTCTCCGGAGTTTTTAGAACATTCACTTTTTTGCACTTCCACAAATCGGTAACCAAAATTTAAAAGGCTCATATTATTTGCACTAGCGGGAATAATGCAGGTTCCGATTAAAATATGTCGATTCAGTTGAGAATCGAAGAGGAGAGTATCAGTACTGTAATTTAGGTTATCGCTAAAGGGGTTTTGAGCCGCTCGAATAAATACAGTATCGTGCTGCGCATAGGTAGCTAGTCCTGAACTAAGGATCAAAAAAAAGAGCAGTAGATTCTTCATAGAAAACTATTGCTCTAAGGTAAAAGCTTTATGCTAAACTCAAGGCTTAGAAGTTCGGCTTTAACATGTATTTCAAATAGAAGTCTTCAATAACCTCCACTGCTTCATCTGCAGTATCTAC